>CADAUE010000020.1 GCA_902790985.1 uncultured Ruminococcus sp. | reverse complement strand
CGCGGATCTCGTTCTCGCGGTCGACGATGATCCGGACAGCTACCGACTGGACGCGTCCGGCGGAGAGTCCGCGATGGATCTTCTGAGACACAAAGGGGCTGAGCTTATAGCCCACCAGACGGTCGAGGATGCGGCGCGCCTGCTGCGCGTTGACCAGATCGATGTTGATGGTTCTCGGAGAAGCCATACCGTTGCTGATACCGGTCTTGGTGATCTCGTTAAACTCGACGCGGTCGACCTCATCCAGCGGCAGTCCCAGCAGATACGCTAAGTGCCACGAGATCGCCTCGCCCTCTCTATCGGGGTCCGTCGCGAGAAAGACTTTGTCCGACTTCTTGGCTTTTGCCTGCAGCTCGTCGACCAGCTTTTCCTTTCCTTTGATGACCTCATACTTCGGCTCGAAGCTGTTGTTGACGTCTACGCTCAGGCGTGCCGAGGGAAGATCCCTCACATGCCCCATCGACGCTACGACGTCATAGTCCTTGCCGAGATATTTTTTGATGGTTTTCGCCTTTGCGGGCGACTCCACGATAACAAGATTAGACATTATTTGTCCTCCGTTTGATTTGCGTTATTTAAGTTTGTACATCCTGCCCCTGTCGGCTATGACGAGACCTTCCAATTCTAACTCGGTCAAAGCCGTCAGTACGCTGCTTACAGGCAGCCCCGCGGCGGATGTGATGGCGTCGATATGGATCGGCTCGGCGGTGACGCATTGATACACCGCTTTCGCCGTGTCGGAAACGTCGATATCGGTTTTGTGAACAGGGGTCTTCTGCACCATATCGTCCGGCTCGCCCTCGATATGAAACTGCGGATAATACGAGGTGACGTCCGTAAAAACGGTCACCGGTACGGCGCCGTCCTTGATCAGCTCGTTCGCTCCCTGTGAATAGGGCGAGTTGATGTTGCCCATCACAGCGAAAACGTCACGGTTCTGTTCCGCGGCAAGCCGCGCGGTAATCAGCGAGCCGCTTTTCACACCGGCTTCCACGACCAAAACGCCGTCGGACAGCCCCGAGATGATGCGGTTGCGCTCGGGAAAGGTGTATCTCCCCGGCGGATGATCGGGCGGGTATTCGGAGATGACCGCGCCGTGCTCCGAGACGGTCTGCCGCAAAGAAGCGTTGCCCATCAAATACGGATAATTGACGCCGCATCCGAGGACGCAGACGGTGACGCCGCCCGCCTGTAAGGCTGCTGTGTGGGCGATGCTGTCGACGCCGACCGCTCCGCCGCTGACGATCACAACGCCGACCTTCGCGAGCGATCCCGCGATCACGTTGCAGGTCATCTTGCCGTAGGCGGTCGCGCTGCGCGTGCCGACGACAGCGATACTCAGCCGCCGCGAAAGATCGGGGATACGCCCTTTCATATATAATACCGCAGGAGGATCGTCAATATCCATGAGCTTCTTCGGATAAGCGGGGTCGTCGAGCGACAGGATGCTCAGCCCCAGCTCATTACACCGCGCGATAACTTCATAGGCTTTCTTGAGCGGCATGCTTTCAAGAGCGGAAATATCCTTGTCGCTGAGTACGCCGGACAATCTCCACTCCTGTTCCCCGCCGTTGTAAAAATCGGCGAGATCCGTATATAGTTTTGACAGCGCCTTGTGCTTGGGACTGCTGTAGCCCAGCGCAAGGGTCAGCCAGATATAATACTTTGTCGCGTTCGTCATTTCATCATTTCCCAGATGATAATTCCCGCGGCGGCGGATACGTTCAGCGATTCCGCGTTACCGCGCATAGGGATGTACAGCTTGCGGGTGCAGGCTCGGATCGTTTTTTCGCTCAGCCCGTTGCCCTCGTTGCCGAGCACCGCCATCACCGCTCCCGTCAGATCACAGTCGGTCAGAAGGACGGAATCTTTGTCCAGCACCGCGGCGTACGATCTGCCGAACGTGTTGAAACGTCCGATGAATCCCGGCAGATCATCGGTGATCATAAAGGGCAGGCGGAAAACCGCTCCCATGCTGCCGCGAGCGGTTTTAGGCGCGTAGATATCACAGCAGTCGGACGACATCACGACCGCGTCGATCCCCAGCGCCTCGGCGGTCCTCAGAATGGTGCCGAGGTTGACGGGATCCTGCACGGTCTCCAAAGCCAACACTTTTCCATTATTCTTAATTGTATCAAAGTCGAGACTTTTGTCAAGTCTTTTTATGACAAATAACACTCCCTGTGGTGTCTTTGTATCCGACACGGCACTAAATATGCTGTCTTTGAGCATATAGGATCGCCCGACAGACGCGGCGGTCTCCTCGACAAAGCTCCTGTTCTTCTCACAAAAGCTCTCGGAGAAACAAGCGGATACCACCTCGGCGCCGCTTCTCAGCGCGTCACAGCACAGCCGCAGTCCCTCCGCGACAAAGACGCCCTCTTCCCGTCGAAAGGACGAAGAGGACGAGAGCTTCTTGAGATATTTGATTCTTTTATTTTCTTTTGAAGAAATTAATTCCATAACGGACTCCTCTCACCGCTCAGCCCAAGAAGGACAGCGCGTTAATCAGCGCGAAGAAGCTCATCAGTAACAGCACCATAAAAATATGCAGCCTCTTCTGATCGACAACCAAGCCCGCCAGCTCCCTGAGAAACGCGTTCGGAAAGAAGTACCATTTTGTTTTGGCGGAGACGCCCCGCATATTCTGCAAGCCCGCCTTTTGGGCGAGGATATAGCTGCGGAACACGTGGTAGTTCGTGGTCGCGACCGCCGTATGGTAGGGTTTGTCGGTGTCCGCCTCGATCACCTGTTTGGAAAACTGTACATTTTGTAAGGTATTGACGGAGCGATCCTCTGTCAAAATCTGTTCTTCGGCGATGCCCTGCGCCAGAAGATAGCGCTTCATCGCCTCGCTCTCCGAGATCACCTCGTCGCTGCCCTGACCGCCGGAGGGGACAAACTTGACGCTTTTGCCGGTTTTTTCCCGTTGTTCGCGCGCAAAGCTGAGCGCCGCGTCAACCCTGCCGCGCAGCAGCGGCGTCAGCGAGCCGTCCTGTCTGATCGCGCAGCCGAGAATCACGATATAATCCCGATCGAACGGCGGACGGCGCCTCGACGCCAGCCACGCGCTGAGAACCGTCGCGAAGAGCATGCAGATAAAGTAGCTGATCACGATCGAGATCGCGCTCGTGATGCTGGTAAAGATTCTGCCGTGCTCCGAGGAGCCGCTGGAGTTGCTGTCAAAGAAATGATTCACCGCCATGCCGATCAGCCACGCCACGCCCAACAGCACACCCAGCAGATTGACGGGGCGGAAGCCCTCCTTGCGAATCAACACAAGATTACTCACCGTAACGGCGACCGAAAAGACAGCCATGAACGGCGTGCTGATCAAGGAAAAAACGGAGCCGAAGGACGAGAAGCCGGATAACACCGAGCCGAACGAGCTTTGAAACAGATTGAGAAAGAAGACTCCGCCGGAGACCGCGCTGGCGAGCATCAAGACCAGCAGGTTGATGACGGTAAACAGCGCGATGCCGCCGCAGGCAACCATGCCGTAGCTGAACGCGGCATGCTTGAGATAGCGGATATACATCACCGTCATGAATACCGCCGTCAAAAGGATATCAAAATACAGCACGGCAATCACCACGCCGCTGCCGGAAAAATCCAGAAAGGGATCCATCACGAATACGGTATGGAACGGTCCGCAGAAAAAGCGGATCGAAATAAAGTCCGAGGCAGGCGAGCTATCCGTGTGACCGAAAACGATCTCGAGCCTGTCGGTTCCCATATGACGGGGCGTCACCAGACAGGAGATTCGCTCCGGCTCCTCCTTGAGCTCTGCCAACTCGACGCAGTCGCTGTCGGTCGTTATCTCAAGCTCAGACACGGGAAGCGCGTCCGTGTTCGGAATCTCGACGCGGTAGTTCTTTGCCGCGCAGCAGGTGAAAACGACGGCAAACAGCAGGCTGAGCAAAATAAACAGATTAAAACAGATAAAGGGCTTTTTCTTCATCATATATCTTCCTTAACGAGTGCTGAGATTGGGGTAATTGATTCATCGGTATTTACCGACAATATAATACTAAATAGCAATAAAAAACTTTAATACTAATCCTTAATAAACTTCCCCGGTGCAAGCACTAAAGTGTCCGCCGGACACTTTACCCTCGCTATGCTCGGGTGGGGTATTTGACCATTTAATCGGTTGAGATTGCCACGGGGCGCATTTCAGATTGTCATTGCGAGGAGGAACATGGTTCCGGACCATTTAATCGGTTGAGATTGCCACGGGGCGCATTTCAGATTGTCATTGCGAGGAGGAACAAGGTTCCGACGTGGCAATCTCTACCTTTTCCTTTGCACCCCTCGCAATGACTATTTTAAATAAAACGATCCACTCTCAGCAAAATCATCTTGAAAATTTTTCATCGTTTTCATCCACATCCACTCAACATATTTCAACATGATGTTGATAAAGCGAGAGGGAGATCAAAAAATAAAAGGGTTTTCCATAATTTTCAGAGAGAAATAAGGTATGGAAAATACAGGAAAGACGCGGGTAGAGGAGGATATCCTCATATCAACGTCCCCTACTACTACTGCTAATATATTATAATATCATTTCATTACATGATCGGTAACACAGATCAATATCCTTGATTTTGATGATCGATACCAAGCGTTACCGGTCGGAAATTCAAACAGAGAGGTTTTCTATTATGAGATTCAAATGTATGAGATCGGATTTATCCGCGGCTGTTTCCAATGTTTCCAGAGCAGTATCGGCAAAAGCTACCATCCCCGCGCTGGAGGGTGTTCTGATCAAAGCGTATAACGATCAACTGGAGATCAGCGGCTATGATCTCGAGATCGGTATCGTGACGACGGTCGAGGCTTCTATCACGGAGGAGGGTGAAATCGTCGTATCTGCAAGGCTGTTCAATGAGATCATCCGTAAGCTGCCCGAGGAGATTGTCAATATCGAAACGGACGACAGGATGATCACCTATATCAACTCCGGCTCGGCGGATTATCAGATCGTCGGCATCAACTCGACCGAATATCCCGAGCTGCCGAACGTTGAGGAGATCAGCGGGCTGACAGTCAACGCGGAGATTTTGAAAAATATGATCCGTCAAACGGTCTTCGCAACCTCTGACAATATGGCGAAGCCGATCTATACCGGTTCTCTGTTTGAGATCAAAGACGGTTTGTTCAAGATCGAGGCGGTAGACGGTTTCCGCATGGCAATCAGAGAAGAAAATGTTGACAGCGACATCACGGCAAAATTCGTCGTTCCCGGTAAAACGCAGAATGAGATCTTGAAGCTGATCACCGATAATAAAAAGGACGTCACGATCGTTGTCGGTCAGCGTCATATCATCTTTAAGATAGAGAGCTACAGCATCGTATCCCGTTTACTGGAAGGTAACTTCCTCGATTATAAGATGCCGTCGTCCGCGTCGACCGAGTTCGTCATCAACACAAGGATCCTCGCGTCTTCGGTCGAGAGAATGGCGCTCCTGACCAACGAAAAGATCCAATCTCCGGTTCGCTGTTCCATCACAGCGGACGAGATCAAGCTGTCCTGCTCGACGACCGTCGGCAGAGCAAACGATGTGATCGCGGCTTCGGTCAGAGGTAATGATGTAGAGATCGGCTTCAATAATCGCTATCTGCTTGACGCGCTGAAAAATGCCGACACCGACGAGGTTAAGGTTATGCTCAACGGCAGCTTGCAGCCGATGATCATTCGCCCTGTAGACGGTCAGAGCTTTACGTTTTTAGTCGTTCCGATGCGTTTGGCGGCGGAATAATACTAATCCTTAATAAAATTAAATCAGAAAGAAATTGTCACGGGTGAAAGCCCTCACAATGAATGAAATTAGTTATGGAAATAATCACGATCAGTGAAGAATATATTCGGCTCGACAATCTGATGAAATACTCGGGGCTGTGCAACTCCGGCGGCAGGGCAAAATATCTGATCCAAAACGGTGAAGTGAAGCTCAACGGCGAGGTCTGCACCATGCGAGGAAAGAAGATCAGATCGGGCGACATGGTTGAATATCAAAATAAGACGGTCAAGGTTGAAAACGCCGCTGGATAAATCTATTAGATTTATTCAGTTGAGATCGTAGCGGGCGAAGGCCCTCACAATGACAAATTATGATAAATTAGAGGTTGCGGTTGAAGGTTAATGCGCTTCACTTTGAAAATTACAGAAATCTAAAAGATAATACGATCTATCCGTCGGAAAAGGTCAATGTAATCTACGGCGAGAACGCCAACGGTAAAACCAATCTTTTGGAAGCGTTGTGGCTGTTCTGCGGCGGTCATTCCTTTCGCGGCGCGAAAGAGAATGAACTGATACGATTTGACAAAGATCATTATCAACTGAGAATGGAATTCTTCTCGGGGGAGAGAGATCAGACCGCTCAGATCATCTTTGATAAAAGTAAAAAAATGATCCGTATCAACGAGGTCGAGAAAAATTCGTCCTCTTATCTGACAGAGGTCTTTTCAGCGGTGGTTTTCTCACCGGAGCATCTGAGCTTGATCAAAAGAGGTCCGAACATTCGCAGAAGGTTTTTGGACGCTGCGATCTGTCAGCATCGGATCCGTTACGCGTCGCTGCTGTCAAAGTATCATCAGATCATCAACCAGCGGAACGCGCTTTTGAAGGATATCTATAAGCATAAAGAGTTGAAGGAAACGCTCTCGATCTGGGACGACAGTCTTTCGGTCGTCGGCGCGCAGATCCTTTTTGAGCGATTTCGCTATCTCAAAGAAATGAGAGGACCGGCGCAAAAGTTTCACAGCGGTATCTCTAACGATCGGGAAGCGCTGGAGATCGGGTATCTTTCGACCTCAAAGGCGAATGAAAATGACAGCGTCGAAGAGATCAAAGAAAAGCTGATCAAAGCGTTTCTGGAATCACGCCACGAGGACTATCATACGGGGTATACCTCTGTCGGTCCTCACAGGGACGATATCGATATCAAGATCAACGGGATATCCGCGCGTAAATACGGTTCGCAGGGTCAGCAGCGTTCGGCGGTTTTGTCGATGAAGCTGAGCGAAGCGGAGCTGCTCTATCGTAAAAACGGAGAAAGACCGGTGATCCTGCTCGACGACGTACTGTCGGAGCTTGATAATCAACGGCAGGATTTCTTACTGAATAAAGTTGAGGATTATCAGGTCTTTGTCACCTGCTGTGAAAAAAGCAATAAAGAACAGCTGCAAAAAGGTAAGGTGTTCTATGTCAGCGGCGGAGAGGTCAGAGAATGAAATATCTGCATCTTGGTAAAGATACTTCTATCGAAATCAAAAATATCGTCGGTATCTTTGATATGGATACCAGCACGGTGAGTAAACATACCAGAGATTTTCTCGCTGTATGTGAAAAAGAAAACAGGATCGTCAACGTCAGCTACGAGCTTCCGAAATCTTATATTTTATATGACTTCAGCGGAGAATACTCCGTGTATCTCTCTCCGCTGAATACGGCGACGCTCCTAAAACGTATGGCGGAGTAGATCAATGAAAATTTTCATAGCTCTGAACAGATCAATCGGGGCTGTGCAAAGATAGATACTTAACAACAGGAAAGGATACTGTTATGAATAGCTGTAAATGTCCGTACTGCGGCAAGCGTATCTCCTATTTTACCGCGCTCTCGATCCGCAGGAGGGGAGAGTATTATTGCAAAAAATGTAAGAAAGAGAGTAACGTTCATATCAAAAAGACGATATGGGTGCTATTCTTCGCTATGTTGGTACTGGCGTTGATCATCATGGGCTTTTATCTGTTCATGACCAATAGGGAAAATCTTTGGTTCGTTCTCTTGGTAGCGATTCCTTTCATTATTTTCTATATATTTTCTCCGCTGTTCGTTAGATTAAGTCCGAAGAAAAAATTTCAGGATTCGCTCTATGATACCGATATGGTCAATACGCCGATGGTCGATCCCGATCCGACGATGGCTTCTTCCGCAAAGGTAGCGCCCGCGTTTATGGATGATTTTGACATCGGGGATGAAGAATACAGACCTTCTATCAATTCTGACGTTTTCAACGCGATCAAAGAGGAGAGAAAGGTCGTCAGCGATACACAGGGCGGAACAAGGAGCTTCGATCGTTTTGATACCATCAACAGCAGCAAAGGCGGCGAGAATATCGGAAGCACCAAGCTGGTAGGAAATCTGAAACGTATCTCTACGGAAAACGATCCGGCTGATGAAAGCCATGCTCCGTCAAGGTTGAGATAATGTTTCGTCTGCCAACTTGCCCGCACTGCGGCACGGTCTATCGATATCGTGATACAAAAGAAGCGATCAAAAAGAAAGAGAATACCTGTTATCACTGCAACAAAAAATTTACGGCAAAACGGTTTCCTTATCTCTTGGTCGGCGCGCTGATACCGCTTGTATTATGTATCGTTATCAATATTATTTTATTGTCAAGAATGGAGAATCTTCAGCTGATACCGCTCTTTTGCGTGACGCTGGTCTTTCTCTTGATCATATACTTTATCATACCTTTTTTCACGAAATTTAAGAAAAGCGAAGAGAAGGATAAAAAATGAAGAGATTACCGCGTCATTCGCGTCGCTTATTTCTCGCAATGACAAACGGTAAATAATGGAGGAATTCTTTTGGAGAACAAGAACGAAGAGATCAGAACCGTACAAGAGGTTGTAGAGGAGCTCGTAGAAAGAGCCGATACACCGATCGAGACCGTCGACATTGTCGATGATGAAAAGATGACGAAGGTCGAGGGTGAGTACGGAGCAGATGAGATCCAGGTTTTGGAAGGACTCGAGGCGGTAAGAAAACGCCCGGGTATGTACATAGGTTCGACAGGCGAGAGAGGTCTGCATCATCTGGTATATGAGATCGTCGACAACTCGATCGACGAGGCGCTTGCCGGTTACTGCGACAAGATCGACGTCAGTATCCTGCCCGGCAACGTGATCCGCGTCAAGGATGACGGCCGAGGGATCCCTGTCGGCATCAACAGCAAAATGGGGCTGCCCGCGGTCACGGTCGTCTTTACCGTACTGCACGCGGGCGGTAAGTTCGGCGGCGGCGGATATAAGGTGTCCGGCGGCCTGCACGGCGTAGGCGCTTCGGTCGTCAACGCGCTGTCCGAATGGCTCGAGGTACGCGTATGTGACGGTAAGGATATCTACTTCCAGCGTTATGAGCGCGGCAAGATCATGAATGATCTTGAAAAGATCGGAAAGTCCGACAAGCGCGGTACCGAGGTACTGTTCAAGGCGGACGCCGAGGTCTTTAAGGATACCTATGTGTATGATTATGAGACGCTTGCCAGAAGACTGCGCGAACAGGCTTTCTTGAACGCGGGCGTGAATATTGAACTCAAGGATGAAAGAGATCCCGAGCATATCAAGGACAAGACCTTCTTCTATGAAGGCGGTATCCGCGAGTTCGTCAACTATATCCATAAGAAAAAGGGTTATACTCCGATCCATGACGAAGTCATCTATCTGCGCACGGCGAATATGGAGAACACCTGTGAGGTGGAGATCGCCATGCAGTATAATGACAGTTATAATAACGATATCCGTTCCTTCGCCAACAACATCCATACCACCGACGGCGGTACGCATGAAGAGGGTTTCCGCAGAGCGCTGCCCCGCGTGATGAACAACTACGCGGCAAAGTTCAATAAGATCAAGGAAAAGGATAAGGATCTGAAGCTCGAATTTGAGGATTATAAAGAGGGATTGACCGCGATCATCTCGGTCAAGATCACTGAGGCGCAGTTCGAGGGACAGACTAAGGCAAAGCTCGGTAATACCATTGTTCGCTCGATGGTATCTAAGCTGATCACCGATAAGCTCAGCGAGTTTTTGGAGGAGAATCCGGCTTCCGCTTCGGCAATTCTGGATAAGGCTCTGGCTTCTGCAAAAGCGCGTGAAGCCGCTCGAAAAGCGAGAGAAAACGTCAGAAGAAAGACGGGACTTGAGAGCGCTTCTCTGCCCGGTAAGCTCGCCGACTGTCAGTCAAAGGATCGTTCAGAAACAGAGATCTACATCGTAGAGGGTGATTCCGCGGGCGGTTCCGCCAAACAGGGTCGTGACAGAAAATTTCAGGCGATTCTGCCGCTGTGGGGCAAGATGCTGAACGTTGAAAAGGCGCGTCTTGATAAGGTTTACGGCAACGATAAGCTGACGCCGGTCATCACCGCGCTGGGAGCGGGTATCGGAGAAGAGTTCGATACCGAGAAGCTGCGTTATGACAAGATCATCATCATGGCGGATGCGGACGTCGACGGCTCGCATATCCGCACGCTGCTGCTCACGTTCTTCTTCCGTTATATGCGTCCGCTGATCGAGGAAGGACATGTCTATATCGCGCAGCCGCCGCTTTACCGTATCAGCAAGGGCAAGGATAATCACCGTTATGCCTATACAGACCAGGAGCGTGACGAGATCCTCGCGTCCATCGAGGGCAAAACGACGATCCAGCGGTATAAGGGTCTCGGCGAGATGGATCCCGAACAGCTCTGGGAGACGACCATGAATCCCGAGACCAGAACCATGCTCCGCGTAGAGCTCAATGACGCGCAGGAGGCTGACGAGACCTTCTCGATCCTCATGGGCGATCAGGTAGAGCCGCGAAGAGAATTCATCGAAACGAACGCGAAGTATGTACAGAACCTCGATATCTAATTAGGAATTAGGAATGAGGAATTAGGAATTACAGATAATGAGGTGAACCTTTTTGGATAACGAGAATAAGAATTTGAACAATACGGAAAATGAGGATTTTGAGGCGGAATATGCCGATATGATGAATCATACCGAGTACAGCTCCGGTAAGATCATCGACGTCGACATCAACCGCGAGATGCGTAAGTCGTTCCTCGATTACTCGATGAGCGTCATCGTTGCTCGCGCGCTGCCCGACGTCCGTGACGGCTTGAAGCCCGTACACAGACGTATTCTCTATAATATGTACGAAAACGGCATTACGGCGAGTAAGCCGCACAGAAAGTGCGCGTATACCGTCGGTGAAGTGCTGGGTAAATATCATCCCCACGGCGACGCTTCCGTTTATGACGCGATGGTCAGACTGGCGCAGGATTTCTCGATGCGCTATATGCTGGTCGACGGTCACGGAAACTTCGGTTCGGTCGACGGCGATCCGCCAGCGGCTTATCGTTATACCGAGAGCCGTATGAGCAAGATCGCCGCGGAAATGCTGGCGGATATCGACAAGGAAACGGTCGACTTCATGCCGACCTTCGACGATGTGCTGACAGAGCCGACGGTTCTGCCGTCGCGCTTCCCGAATCTGCTGGTCAACGGCTCAAACGGTATCGCGGTCGGTATGGCGACCAACATCCCGCCGCATAACCTCGGCGAGACCATCGACGCGATGTGTCTGTTGATCAATAATCCCGACGCGGAGATCGCCGATCTGATGGAATGTATGCCCGGTCCCGACTTTCCGACCGGCGGCATGAT
Source organism: uncultured Ruminococcus sp. (assembly GCA_902790985.1). GTDB lineage: Bacteria > Bacillota > Clostridia > Oscillospirales > Acutalibacteraceae > Ruminococcoides. Next base: position 11,120 of record CADAUE010000020.1, on the reverse strand, counting down.
CATGGGTCGCTCCGGTATTCGCGCGGCATACGCGACCGGTCGCGGCAAGATCGTTGTGCGCGCGAAGACGGAGATCGTCGAGGCGAAAAACGGTCGTTTCAAGATCATCGTCACGGAGATCCCTTACGGCGTGAACAAGGCGAGATTGATCGAGAATATCGCGAATCTTGTCAAGGATAAGAGGCTGGAGGGTATCTCGAACATCGAGGATCACTCCGACAGAAACGGTATGCATATCGAGATCGACGTCAAGCGTGAGGCGTCGGCGCAGGTCGTGCTGAACCATCTGTTCATGATGACCCAGATGCAGACCACCTTCGGCGCGATCATGCTGTCGATCGTCGACGGTCAGCCGAGAATATTGACCCTCAAGGAAATGCTCCAGTGCTATATCGAGCATCAGGAGCAGGTCATCGAAAGACGTACGATCTATGACTTGAAAAAAGCCAAGGAACGTATGCACATCTTAGAGGGCTTGAAGATCGCGATCGACTTCATCGACGAGGTCATCGCCATCATCAGAAAGAGTAAGGATCAAGCGGCGGCTAAGCTCGCGCTGTGTGAGCGTTTCGGTCTGGATGACGTACAGGCGCAGGCGATCGTCAGCATGCGTTTAGGTCAGCTGACCAATATGGAAAGAACCAAGATCGAAGACGAGATCAAAGCCCTCGGCGAAAAGATCAAGGAATACAACGAGATCATCGAAAGCGAAACAAAGCGTCTGTCTATTGTCAAGGAAGAAGCGATGGAGATCCGCAACAAGTACAGCGATCCCAGACGTACCGAGATCTGTGCGATCACCGGCGAGGTGGATATCGAGGATCTGATCCCGCAGGAGGACTGCGTCGTCACGATGACGAAGTTCGGCTATATCAAGCGTTTGCCGCATGATACCTATAAGACCCAGAAAAGAGGCGGTCGAGGCGTATCGGGTATGTCCCGACGCGACGAGGACGTTGCCACGGAGATGTATCTCTCCAACTCCCACGACTATAACCTGTTCTTTACCAACAAGGGTAGAGTATATCGGATCAAGTGTTATGAGATACCCGAGAGCACCCGTCAGAGCAAGGGTATCAATATCGCAAATATCCTGCCGCTCGCCGCGGATGAAAAGGTCACCTCGATGATCCGCATCCCCGAATTTGACGAGGAAAAATACCTGATCATGGTTACCCGACAGGGTATCATCAAGCGTATCGCGCTGAACGCCTATAATACCGCTCGCAAGGGCGGTCTGATCGCGCTCGACCTCAACGAGGGCGATGAGCTGGCTTGGGTCCGTATGACCGACGGTGATGATGAAGTCATCATCGCGACCAAGAAGGGTATGGCGATCCGCTTCAGAGAGACCGACGTCCGTCCGATGGGCAGACTGGCGCGTGGCGTCAAGGCGATGAAGCTCAAGGAAGGCGACAGCATCGTCGGTATGAGTATCATCGAAGAAGGTAAGCTGATCCTCACCGTTTCCGAGACCGGTTACGGACGCTTAAGCTCGCCGGATGACTACCGCTTGCAATCAAGAGGCGGTAAGGGTCTGACCAACTACCATGTCGCAAAATACGGCGACGTCGCCGCGTTGACGGTCGTACCGCTCGAGGACGACGTCATTCTGATCGCCGACAACGGCGTGATCATTCGTATCCTCGCGTCGACGATCCGCGTTTGTTCCCGTCCCGCGAAGGGCGTTACCGTGATGAAGATCAAGGGTGATGACAAGGTCGTTTCCGTATCGGGCGCGCCGCATGACGAGGAAGAAGCGCAAGCGGCGGAGAATGATGAGAATGCCGAATCGGCAGAGGATATGATCGAGGAATCGGATATGGATGAAGCGCAGGAAGCGCATGCAGAAGAATGATTCCCGACTGTCAATGTACATAGATTAGCCCGTCAAGGGCAAAGAGCGGGGGATAAGGTGACGCTGCGTTATCTCTCCCCCAACCCCCTCGTCAGAGGGGGCGGTATCAACCTACTTCGACGAGGACAGTATTATGGATAATAAAATCAAGGTGAGTGTGTTTGTCGCGGGGCAACGCTTCAACATCATTACCGAAAAAAGTGAAAAATATGTATTGGATATCGCGTCGGAGATCGACGCGCGGATCAACTCGCTGGTGCTGTCGGGAGAGATGACGCGTGAACGCGCCGCGGTGCTGACCGCGATGGATTACGCGGACGATAGCGAAGCGGATAAGGAGAACATCAACGCTGTCAAGGAACAGATGAAGGATTATTTGCAGACGATCGAGCGTCTTCAAGATGATAACGCGAAGCTGACCGGCGACTATAATCTGCTGAAAGCGGAGTATGAGCGTCTGATTGCGGAGCATCAGTCGGCGGAGGAAGCGCAAAGGGCGCTGTTCAAAAGTAAGGAAAAGGTCGCTGAATTAGAGAATGAGATCGAGATGTTGAACAACAAGCTCCAATCCCTTCAGCAGCAGCCGACAGTCGCGGCCGAGCCCGATGAGATCCCGCTGCCCGAGGAACCTCCCGTGAAAGAAGAACAGACGATCACCGCGGAGGACGACCTTTTCTTTGACGAACCGGAGGAAGCTCCCGTCAAGCCGCAGAAGGAAAAGAAAAAGCGTCACGATCACAATCATGTGAATCCGTATCAGCAAAAGGCGAAGGAAAAGCAGAACAAGGGTTATACCCAGCAAAGACAGTACTCTTTCTTTGATATAGATGAAGAAAAAAATTGAGATCCTCGCTCCTGCCGGAGGGTTTGACAGTGTGATCGCCGCCGTTCACAGCGGAGCGGACGCGGTCTATATCGGCGCAAAGGCTTTTTCCGCGCGCGCTTCGGCGCATAACTTCGATGACGAAGAACTGCGCGAGTGCGTACGCTTCTGTCATATACGCGGAGTCAAGGTGCATCTGGCGCTGAATACGCTGATCTTCGACGATGAGATGACCGATGCGCTGGCGCTGGTAAAAACAGCCGCGGCTGCGGATATCGACGCGCTGATCATCCAGGACTTAGGTCTGGTATCGCTGATCAAACAAACGGTTCCCGATCTGCCGCTCCACGCGTCGACGCAGCTTTCCGTTCACACGCCCTACGGCGCAAAAGCGCTGTATGAAATGGGCTTTGAGCGAGTGGTGCTGTCCCGCGAGCTATCTTTAGAAGAAATCAAAGAGATCCGCGAATCCTGTCCCGAGGTGGAGCTGGAGGTCTTTGTCCACGGTGCGCTGTGCATGTGTGTCAGCGGCCAGTGTTATTTTTCCGCTATGCTCGGCGGTCGTTCCGCCAACCGCGGGATGTGCGCTCAGCCGTGCCGACTGCCGATGCAGTATGAGGAAAACGACCACGCGCTGAGCTTGAAGGATAACGGATCGCTGCACTACCTCAGAGAGTTGCAGGAGATGGGGATCGCCAGCGCAAAGATCGAGGGCAGGATGAAACGTCCCGAATATGTCGCGGCGGCTACCTTTGCCGCACGTGAGGCGAGGGATCTCGGCTTCATCACCGAGGCTTCGCAGGACAGGCTGCGATCGGTCTTTTCCCGCACGGGGTTCACCGACGGATATCTGCGCGGTGAGATCGGCGAAGAGATGTTTGGTTTTCGACAGAAGAGCGACGTCGTTTCCGCAAACAACCAACTTCTGAAAGAAATACGCGCATTATATAAGGATGAATATCAGAGCGTTCCCGTCAGCTTTGACTGTCGGATCAAGACCGGTGAGAAAATGCGGCTCACGGCGAGTGACGGCGTGCATACCGTTGAGGTCGAAAGCGACGACGTCGCAGAGAAAGCGCTGCATGTGCCGCTGAGCGAGGAACGCGTCATAAAAAGCTTGCAAAAAACCGGCAATACGCCTTACTATATCGAGGATATCACGATGGATATCTCCGACGACGCGGCGGCATCAGCGGCGTCGATCAACGCGCTGAGAAGAAAAGCGTTGGAAGCGCTTGACCTTTCGCGCGAAATTTGTCATAATTACAAGATCGATCCCATCAATCCTGCCGCGATCTTAGACGGTAATGAAGAAATACGGCAGATGAAACGTGCTGTTGTGCGGAGCTTGGAGATCCCCGACGCGATGAAAGAGATGGACATGATCTTCGCGGACGTCTTTGGGCTGGCGGATACTGAGCGGCTGAAAGGCTTGCTCGATAGCGGCTTTGCGATCGGCGCGGAAGTACCGCGCGCGACCTTCGGCAACGAAAAAGAGGTTATTGAACGGCTGAAAGCGTTGAAGGAGGTCGGTGTGAGCGACCTTTTGGCGCACAATATCGCCGCCGTGTATATGGGAAAGCGTCTCGGCTTTACCGTTCACGCGGGTCTCGGGATGAATATCGCGAACTCCTATACGCTGAAATGGGCGAAGGAGTACGGGATCGCGACAGCTGTGCTGAGCGTGGAGCTGGACATCAGACATATCGAGAAAATCCGCAAGTGTATCCCGGTCGGGATCATCCGTTACGGATACCTGCCGCTGATGATCACACGCAACGCTCCCGCCGGAAAATCCTGCAAAAAAGAAGCATATTTGCAGGATAGAAAGAACGAGAAGTTCCCTGTTGTCGAGCGCGACGGGTACTGTGAGATCTACAACTGCGTGCCGATCTTTATGCCGGAAAGGGATTATCCGATCGGCGGAGAGGTTTTCTCGGATTTCCTCTTTTCTGTGGAAAACTCTGTGGAAAACATGGAAAAGACCCTGCGAAAATTAAGAGAAAATCGAGATTTTGAGCGCAAGACCCACGGATTGTATCTTAGGGGTGTTAAAAAATTCACAATCTTTTAAAGAATTATTTAAAGGAAATTTAGGATATTTCCTGATGATAAGACAGATGATCGCCGCATGATCATGCGGAAATCGAGCATGGAACAGGATTGAAGGAGAATCTTTGATTTTGCAGGAAGGTCAAATATGAGTATATTAAAGATCAAAAAGCTGAGAGAAAACGCGCGCGTCCCATTTCGCGCAACAGCCGGTTCCGCGGGAATGGATCTGTACGCGTGTATCGACGAAGCGATCACGATAGCGCCGCACGAGATCAAGCTGATCCCGACGGGGATCGCGATCGCGCTCGAGAGCGCTGAATATGTCGCGTATCTGTACGCGCGGTCGGGACTTGCGATCAAACACGGGATCGCTCCGGCAAACTGCGTGGGTGTGATCGACAGCGACTATCGCGGCGAGGTATGTGTGGGGCTTATCAACCAGACGACTGAGCCCTTTGTGATCGAACCGAACGAAAGGATCGCACAAATGGTGATCTCGCCGGTGATCCTGCCCGAGATCGAGGTCATGGATGAATTAGACGACACCGACAGAGGAGCGGGCGGCTTCGGCTCGACCGGAAGATAAAAGCATAAACGGTTAACCTTTTACTAATAATAAAATGGAATAAACAGAAACTAAAATCATATTTGCGCCATAGGCGGAAAGGGGACAGGTATGTTTTCAAAAGATATCGGTATCGACTTGGGTACAGCTAACACGCTGGTCTATATGAAAGGAAAGGGCGTCGTCATGCGCGAGCCGTCGGTCGTCGCGGTCGACGTCAAGCGTGATATGGTCCTTGCGGTCGGTCATGAGGCAAAGGAAATGATCGGTCGTACGCCGGGCTCGATCGTCGCGATCCGTCCCTTGAAGGACGGCGTCATCGCGGATTTTGAGATCACGGCTACCATGCTGAAATACTTTATCAAAAGCGTTGTCCGCGGCGGGATGTTCAGCAAGCCGCGCATCATCATCTGTATCCCCTCCGGCGTGACCGAGGTCGAGAGGAACGCGGTCGAGGACGCAGCGCGTCAGGCGGGCGGCAAGTATGTCGAGCTGATCGAGGAGCCGATGGCTGCCGCGATCGGCGCGGGGCTGCCGGTCGATTCGCCTGTCGGCAACATGGTCGTCGACATCGGCGGCGGTACCAGCGAGGTCGGTATCGTTTCGCTCGGCGATATCGTCGCGTCCTGCTCCGTGCGCATGGCAGGCGACAAGTTTGACGAGGCGATCGTCACATACATCAAGAAAAAGTACAACCTGCTCATCGGCGAACGTACCGCCGAGGATATCAAGGTCACGATCGGCTCGGCGTACCCCTATGAGGACGAGGGCGCGATGATGGTCAAGGGCAGGAATCTGGTCGACGGTCTGCCGAAGAACATCCGTATCACCGCGGCAGAGGTGCGCGAGGCGCTGAAGGATCCGCTGATGACCATCGTCGACGCGATCCTCAACACGCTTGAGAAAACTCCGCCCGAGCTTTCTGCCGATATCATCGACAACGGTATCATGCTCACGGGCGGCGGCGCGCTGCTCAGAGGGCTCGATAAGCTGATCGAGGAGGAGACCGGTATGCCGGTCAAGATCGCGGAGCGTCCGCTCGACTGTGTCGTAGACGGCGCGGGTATGCGACTCGATCCGAATTTCAGAGCGAATAAAAGAGTAAAACAGCAATAAGACACGAAGTGTCTTTTCATCCATTATCGGAAAAGCTGCGCTTTTTGATTTTTTAGAGTGAAGCTTTTTTCACTCACCTTAAAACAGAAACGGGAATCGGAAAATGAAAGATTTTTTACAATCCCCTAAAATCAAAATATTTTTGTCGGTCCTGCTGGTGCTGATTATGCTCGCGGTGTTCACGCGCAACGTGGAGAACAACTTCGTTTCCACGACGCTGAATACGCTGACCTACGGTCTTTCGAAGGTGACGGCGGCGGCTACAGCGGATCACGACAGCAACAAAAGCTATGACGAGCTCAAAGCGGAGAACGAGGCGCTGACAACGGCGAATCGGGAGCTGAGGGCAAGGCTGGTGGATTACTATAACGTTAAGGAAGAGAATACACGGTTGTGGATGTTTTATGATCTGAAAAAAGAGCATGAGGACTATCAGCTGATCCCCGCGACCGTGCTCAGACGCGATACCAACGACGAGTTCGGGTCATTCACGATCGACAAGGGCACGGCTTCTCAGATCAGCGTCGGCGACCCTGTGATGGGTGAGAACGGCTTGATCGGCTGGATCTCGGAGGCGGACGCTTATACCGCGAAGGTGATCACGATCCTCTCGCCCCAGACGAGCATCGGCGCGATCGATAACGCGACAAATGATACCGGTATCATCACCGGTTCGGCAAAATATGCCGACGATAACCGCACGACCTTCTCAAAGCTGAACTCCGAGAACAAGGTGGAGGAAGGCGATATCATCACCTCATCGGGCGCGTCGGGTATCTATCCCAAGGGGATCCCGCTGGGAGAGGTCATCGAGATCGGTTACGATACATACGATACCTCGTATTATGCCGTGATCGAACCTTATGACGATATCAAGAAGGTTTTGGACGTCGCGGTCGTGACCGACTTTGACGGTCAGGGCGAGATCTTGAAGAGAGAGAGCGCAGAGTGATGTCGGACAGGTCGAATTCCTTTTTCAGATACCTTGCCTATGTGCTGGAGCTGATCCTGACGTTTGTTCTGGTGACGACGCCGGGGCTTTTGCCGGAGATCTTCGGCGCGAAGCCCGCGCTGATCGTCTGCGTCGCGCTGACGGTGGCGGTGTATGAGCGCGAGATCCCTTCGATGATCTTCGGAATGCTGGCGGGACTGCTCACGGATATCGGCTTCAGCAACAGTATCGGCTTGTTTACCATCTCGCTGACGGTGGTTTGCTTTATCGTGGGTTACGCGGCGAATAACCTGATCGTCGCGACATTTTTGAATTTCCTGCTGTACGCGCTCGTCGCGGTCGGCGGGCTGTTTATGCTGTACTTTTTGGTGCGGTTCATCATCCCGGGTGTGGAAAATATGTGGAGCTACTTTACTCAACATCTGATCTCGCGTATGGTTCAGACCTTCCTCTTTTCCATACCGTTCTACTTTATCAACCGCTTCATCTACTTTACTCTGACGCCGGAGGCGTAACGGGTGATCATCATCGGGAAAGGAGGTATCACGTTGAATAGCAAAGGCAGAAAGCCGCTGCGTCAGCCGAATTTTAACACGGACAAGATCCTTTCGGCCAACAACCGCAGTATGCTCAATTCGTCGAATAATAAAGAGCCGCAGGAAGAGAAAAAGGATCATAGTAAACCTCGTGTCATCATCTGCGTGATACTTCTGCTCGCAATCTTCGCGCTGTTTGCGGCACGGCTGTTTGACTGGCAGATCGTACACGGCGAGGAGTATAAGGAGCTTTCCAAAGCATCGACCGCGCATACGGTGCAATCCGACGCGACGCGGGGGGAGATCCTAGACGTTGACGGCAAGCCGCTGGCGGTGAACGAGACCGCGTACAATATCGTGATCAACAAGGTATATGCCGATGATGACAATCAGCTGAATCTGATCATCATCGACCTGCTGAACACCCTGCGTGAATGTAACGAAGAATATATCGATGAGCTGCCGATCTCCTATATGGACGGCGGTTTCGTCTTTGACGAGGGCAGCGGGGGCGACGTCGAGTATATCGAATCCCCTGTTATGCTGGATAAAGAGGGGCTGACCGCCGACGAGATCGTCGACGGGCTGGCAAAACGATATCAAGCGGACAACATCGCCGATCCGTTCACCCGCCGGTCGGTCGTCTCGATCCGTTATAATATGGAGAAAAAAGGATTCTCCTATGAGCAGGTGTATGTGGTCGCCTCGGATGTGAACAGCGATACGGTCGCGGTCGTTTCGGAGCGTACACAAACGGTTCCGGCGGTGGAGATCCGCACGGTCAATGAGCGCGTCATCAAAAACGGCGAGCTGATACCGCATATCCTCGGCGTTGTCGGCAAGCTCAACGAGGATGAATATGAAGCCAATAAGGATAAGGGCTACAGCCTCGATGACAATATCGGCAAGTTCGGTATCGAAGCCGCGATGGAAAGCTATCTGCGCGGTGAAGCCGGTGAAAAGACCATCGTCACGGACGAGGACGGTCAGATCGTTGCCGAGGAGGAAACGGTCAAATCCAAACCCGGCGATACGGTTTATCTGACCATCAACTCGCGCATCCAGGAGGTCGCTGCCTATACGATCGGAAAGAATATCCGTGAGGCGCAGAGGCTCGGCGAACAGGACGTCAAGAACGCCAAGGCGAATAACGCGAAACAGCAGAGCAAGCTGGGCGAGGACTGTGTCGCGGGCGCGGCGGTGATGCTGGATGTGCGCGATAACTCGGTCATCTGTGCGGCGTCTTATCCGAACTATGATATCTCGCGCTACTACGATCCCGATTACTCGGATTATCTCTTTGCAGACGAGGATATCCCGATGTTCAACAGAGCCTTTGAGGGTGTGTTCGCGCCGGGTTCTACCTTTAAGCCCTGCGTCGCGACGGCGGCGCTGCAGGAGAAGATCATCTCCACCGATACAACGATCCACTGCTCGGGTGTGTACGATTATTATAAAGATGACGTCGTCCACTGTCTGGGCGTCCACGGAGATCAGAAGCTCGAGAGCGCGATGGCGCATTCCTGTAACTGTTACTTCGCGGAGGTAGGCAGACGCGTGGGTATCACGACGATGTATCTGTACGCCGAAAAATACGGTCTGGGCGCGAAAACCGGCTTGGAGGTCTATGAAAACACCGGTGTGCTTGCCGGCAGAGATTCAACGACCTGGTTTGAGGGCAATACGGTACAGGCGGCGATCGGTCAGAGCGATAACGCGTTCACTCCGGTCCAGCTGGCGACCTATGCCTCGTCGATCGCCAACGACGGCGTGCGCTACAGGACCCATCTGGTGCGCAAGATCGTTGATTATGAACGCGACGAGACCGTCCTTTACAATGACCCTCAAAAACCGGAGAAGGTCGCCGAGACGGGCGTGTCACAAGACAATATCGACCTGGTCAAAGAGGCGATGTACGCGGTCACAAAGACGGATACGATGCGCGGAATGGCGGGTAAGTATCCGATCGAGATGGGATGTAAGACCGGTACCGCGGAAAACGCCGGCTCCGACCACAACGTCTTTATCTGTTTCGCGCCGTATGACGATCCCGAGATCGCTTTGTGCGTGCTGTTCGAGCACGGCGGCAGAAGCTATCTGCCCCAGCAGGCGGCGTGCGATATCCTTGACGCGTACTTCTATGACAAGGATGTTGACGATATCAAAAAGGATCCGTGGGAATTCTGATCATCAGTTATTCATACAGGAGATTGATGGGTTTTTCTACCGTGTTTATTGAATTTGTCTAATTTTTGGCTTGATTATTCTACAAAAAGAGCAGCTCAATGTAGTTGCTCTTTTTTTGCTTTTGTGATAGAATAGTAACAGGTATAGCTATATATTTCATAAAGGATGTCTGTTTTTTAACGATAATGTGTGAAGTAATCGTAGTAGCATCCGGCAAGGGCGGTACGGGCAAGACGACCGTATGCACGGCTTTGGCGGCGGCTTTGGCAAGAGCGAAAAACAAGGTTTTGATCATCGACTGTGACAGCGGTATGCGCGGCGCGGATCTGATGCTGGGTATCAGCGATCAGCTGGTGTACGATCTTTCCGACGTTATCAGCGGAGAATGTGAGTATCATGACGCTCTGTATCAGGTCGACGGCGACTTTGAGCTTTACAGTATAGCCGCTCCGCTGTATGCCGACGATGAGGTCAGTCCTTCGCTGATCAAGCGCTTTGTGGACGGGGTCAGAAATGACTTTGACTACATCTTGATCGACTCTCCCGCCGGTACCGGATCGGGCTTTTATTCAGCCGCGAACGCGGCTGACAGGGCGCTGGTCGTGATCAACGCCGAACCGATCAGTATCCGCGGCTGTAAGAATATCGGATACAGACTGCGCGAGCTGAAGATCAATGATCAAAGGCTGATCATCAACCGCTTCGACAAAAAACGTTTCCTGGAAATGGGGCTGTACCGCGACCTCGATGAGGTCATCGACGAGGCGGGGATGCGGCTGATCGGTTTGGTTCCCGAGGACGTCAGAGTGACGGCTCTCTCTCAGCGCGGCGCGCTGACCAATAACTGGTCGCAGACTTCCATCATTTTCGATACCATCGTCAAACGCCTTCAGGGTGTTGACATACCGATAGTAGTCAAAGAGAAATAGTATAATACTAATCCTTAATAAAAACCTTTATCATCTATTGCGCTATATTTCGTATAGCTTTGTTGGGCTCCTTGACAGGCGCCAGCCTGTCTGCGTCTC
>CADAUE010000019.1 GCA_902790985.1 uncultured Ruminococcus sp. | reverse complement strand
CCGATTCTTCTGTTACCGGCTCCTGTCACACGCCCTCTGCCTTTTTACATTTGTGACTTTTGCCTATTGACAAACGGTCACTACATAACAGTATTACAAAATTAACAAAATGTAAATTTTGCGCGAAAAAGATAAAAATTCTGCTATATATATGTAAAAAACAATTGCAAAACCTACAACAGTTTGTTATAATGTTGTAGTGTATATAACTATATCATGTGTTAGTGTGGGTTTTTGCGGGTATCCGTGCACCTGTGCCGGCACAGAACAGGAAGATATATGAGGATCAGAAAAAAGAAATGGGCGGAGCCGGAGCTTGCCGTTTGTCCCTACTACACCAACACGCCCGAGAAGTTCCGCGGACGGTGGAAAGAGTTCTTCGGCAACGATCATCCCATCGAGCTGGAGATCGGCTGCGGCAAATGCACCTTTGTTGCCGAGAAAGCGAAGCGCAATCCGGGCATCAACTACATCGCGATGGACATCAAGAGTGATATGCTGGGCGTCGGCAGGCGCAACATCGAGCATATCTTTGCAGATACCGGAGAGAGTCCGAAGAATATCGCGCTGGTAAGATGCAACGTCGAGATGATCGACAAGGCGATCGCCCCCGAGGACGGGATCGCGATGATGTACATCAACTTCTGTAACCCGTGGCCGCGTGAAAAGCACAAGAAGCGCCGCCTGACCTATCCGAAAAAGCTGAGCATGTACCGCGACTTTCTCACAGATGACGCGGTCATCTTCTTTAAAACCGACAACGACGAGCTGTTTGAGGACAGCATCGGTTACTTTGAAGAAGCAAAGTACCATATCCGCTACCTCACGCACGATCTGCATAACAGCGATATCAAAGACAACATCGTCACCGAGCACGAGCAGATGTTCACCGATGAGGGCATTCCGATCAAATATCTCGAAGCGACCGTTTAAGGCGATACCGCATAGTTCATCACAAAAGGAGGCTTGACATGAGAATACAGCGCTTAGTAGCGACAGCGCTCGCGACCGTTCTGCTGTCGGGCTGTACCTCGCTGAGCCTCAACGGTCCGGATATCCTCGCCCCGCCCAAAGCAGCGGGACACCGCGCCGAGATCCAGAGCTTGATCGAAAAGGATGCGGGCGGCGCTTACGCGCTGATCTATCCCGCGTCGGGCAGCCACAAAAGCGGTATCGTGATGATCGACGTCGACGCTGACGGCGTCGAAGAAGCAGTCGCGATGTATACGACCGCTGACGGTACGCCGCGGATGCTGACAGCTAAGGAGCAGGACGGTCATTACCGCTCGACCGGCGCCGTCAAGCTCCCTTCCGCGAAGATCACCGCCGTAAGCTTCGGTGATTTCAACACGGACAGCGTCAAGGAGCCCGTCGTCAGCTTTGACGGCGGCACGACCCACTCGTCGCTCAAAGCGTATATGACCGGCGAAGAGCTGACCGAGATCAGCGTCGCCGATGGCTATATCGACTATATCACTGCGGATTTCGACGGCAACTCCGCCGATGACATCCTGCTGCTCAGACCCGCGGCCGGAAAAGACCCTGCCAAAGGCTCGCTGATGGTCTTCGACAAAGGCGGGTTCAGCGAAAAATCCTCCTGCGAAACCGACTCCGCCGTCACCTCTTACGCACAGCTGCGATACGACAAGATCAGCGACGGTCTCAACGGCGTGATCGCGGACGGCAAACGCGCCGACGGCGAGTATACCACTCAGCTGATCTATTATGACTCCGCCGCCAAAATGCTGGTCAATCCGCTTTTGCTCAACAACAGCTACCTCGACAGCGCGCGCACCTTTTCCGTCGCATCCGCCGACATCGACCGCGACGGGGTCTTTGAGATCCCTCTCTGCAGTCTGACGGAACACACAAAGGACGAGGATGTCGCGGCGGTCTGCGGCAGAGCGAGGTGGAACAGCTACGATCCCGAACAGATGGCGCTCACACCCAAGCAGGATTCGATCCTGTGTGAAAAGCTCGGCTTTATTCTCAAATTCGACGCCAACGTGCTGAACACCGTCACGGCGCGCTATACCGCCGAGAACGCGGTCACGCTGTACGCGCTGAGCTTCAAGGACGGCGATCCCGTGATCGGCAGCGAGCTGCTCACCGTCAAGCGCTACGGCAAAAACAGCTATGACAGCTCCCGGACGGCGGAAGCCGATCTCGCTGAGAGCAGCGCATATATCTACACCTATGTGTTGAGCGAAGGCTCGACCTTCAACCATGACGACATCAAAAACAGCTTCACCTTACTGGGAGCTGAAACAATACAATAATTCATCCCGAACGGAGGTTAAATTATGAAAAAGATTCTTGTATGTGAGGACGAAGCCGCCATCCGCGATTTCGTGGTCATCAACCTCAGAAGAGCCGGCTACGACGTAGTGGAAGCAGACTGCGGCGAGATGGCGCTCGAGAAGTATGAGGAACAGGGCGGCGACTTTGACGTAGCTATCCTCGACATCATGATGCCGGGTATCGACGGCTTACAGGTCTGCAAAGAGCTGAGAAACAAAAACTCGGGCATCGGCATCATCATGCTGTCCGCCCGTACCCAGGAGATGGATAAGGTCACCGGTCTGATGCTGGGAGCTGACGACTATATCACCAAGCCCTTCTCCCCCTCCGAGCTGACCGCGCGCGTCGACTCGCTGTACCGCAGAGTGTCCCTCTCCGAGCAGAAGAGCGAAAACAACTTTAAGGAAGAGCTGCAGAGCGGTATCTTCACCCTCAATCTGAGAAACCGCGCTCTGATGAAAAACGGCAAGATGATCGAACTGACGCAGGTAGAGTTCCAGATCATGGAATACTTCTTCTCCAACCCCGGCGTAGCGCTCGACCGCACCGATATCCTCAACCATGTTTGGGGCGAGGCGTATGTCGGCGAAGAAAAGATCGTCGACGTCAACATCCGCCGTCTGCGCATGAAGGTCGAGGACGAGCCCTCTAACCCCAAGTACATCGTGACCGTCTGGGGTCTGGGATACAAATGGGACACCGTATAAATCGCATAACCTACCGAAAATATTTCAATATTCAATAGAGCCTCATTTTGATAAAGCAAAAATGGGGTCCCCAAAAAGCCCTGCTTTTTGGGGAGAGGAGGAACCGTCACACGAGTACGACGCGTGACGACGAAAAAAGGGGGTGACAGTTATGTTCAAAGGAATCAACCGGCGCTGGCTGATCAATACCTTCGGCGTCGTGTTAGCGATCATCATCCTGCTGGTCATCTTTTCGTCCGTAGCTGTACACTCACTGTGCTACTCTACGGTCGAAGCGGCGCTGAACAATCACAGCGAGGATCTCGAAACCGTCTTTCCCGACGGCATATCGGACAACACCGATACGTTCATCGCGACAGCCTCAACCTATGCCGCCGACTTCAACTACAAAGACGAGATGGAGATCCAGATCCTCAACGCCACGGGACGGGTCGTGACGACCTCGACCGGCTTCGACGCGGAGGAGGTCAAAGCGCCCGACTTTGCCGACGCGCTGAAAACCGAATCCGGTACCGCGCGCTATGTCGGACGTAACGAAGCGGGCGAAAAGATCATGGCGCTCTCTAAGGTCATCCGCAACCCGCAGGGCACGGAGCTGGGCGCGGTGCGCTATGTATCCTCTCTGCGCAACGCGGACGCAAGGGTCGTGATCTATACGCTGATCGCGATCGCGGTAGGACTGATCATCATCACGGTCGTCGCGCTGTCGGGCTACTATTTTATCCGTTCGATAGTCAAGCCCGTACGCCGGATGACCGAGACCGCCCAGCAGATCGCGCAGGGCGACTTCTCCGCGAAGGTCGACAAGATGTACGACGACGAGATCGGCGATCTGAGCGATACCATCAACGATATGGCTAAGGAGCTGGACGCGAACGAGAAGCTCAAGAACGACTTCATCTCCCGCGTCTCCCACGAGCTGCGCACACCGCTTACCGCCATCAAGGGCTGGGCGGAGACCATGCAGTACGGCTGCTCGACTTCTCCAAGCTCCAGAGCGGCAGACTGACCATGCAGATGGAGCGCATGGATATCCTCGCCGAGATCGACGAGGCGGTCTATATGCTCAAAGAACGTGCCCTCTCCGAGGGCAAGCATCTGCTCTATGACGATCCCGAGGAGATGCCCATCATCTACGGCGACCGCAACAGGCTCAAACAGGTGTTTTTGAACATCATCGACAACGCGCTGAAATATACGCCCGAGGGCGGTATGATCGGCGTGCAGGTCTATCAGGACTATAAAGAACACACCATCAAGGTCGTTGTCGCCGACAACGGCTGCGGCATCAACGCAGAGGACCTCCCGAAGGTCAAGGATAAATTCTACAAAGCGACCCGAGGTCGGTACCACCGTCACCATCACCATCCCGATCTTCAACGAAGCCGCGGCGCTGGACGACGACAGCCAGCCGCTCGGCGGGATGAATCCCTAAGCCTTCCCCTTGAGGGGAAGGTGGGCTTTTCGGCTTTAGCCGAAAAGGTCGGATGAGGTGGAAACCTTTCCGATTTAGCAATTTACGGGATGAGGCAGAAACGCTTCCACCTCATCCGTCACCGCCATAAACGGCGGCGACACCTTCCCCTCAAGGGGAAGGCTTTTTCGCTGCTTCTGCAAAGGTGAAAAGAAGGTATTATATGAATACTAAAAAAGTTAAAATCACTGTCATCGTTATTTCAATCATACTATTCAATCTGTTAGGTGTGTTCGTATTTATAAATATACCGGTACATGATCGTGAATATTACTTGACCCATCCGGATTATTATTGCATAGCTGTCGACAGCAGCGAGAATATTTACATCGGCACTATAGGACAAATCAGAGTGATCAACGATCAAGGGGAAATCATCAAAGATATTCCCATAGATAGTTTAAAAGGTTTTAGGTTCAACATCATTGATGACAGGCTGTATATAGATACCGTGCCCGAAAATTATGTAGCGGACCTAACCGGAAAAAAGCTGGATATGACGCTGACCGACGAGGAAAACCGGAGAATACAGTCCCGATCTACATCGTGTTACTACACAAAAGACGGAACGAAATATTATCTCAATCATAATTGTGTATTTCGGACAAAAAACGGAGAAACAGAACAAATCTATCCTAAACCGAAACAATCAGGCAGTCGCATATCACCGACCGTTCAACATCATAAAGAAGGTAACATATGAAAAAACAGGACAATAAAAAACAAAAGCGCATCACCTCGATCGGCGGCTCCGCTCTGATCGAAGGCATCATGATGCGCGGACCCAAGCGCACCACCGTCGCTTGTCGGATCGATAAAGACACCATCTACACCGAGGATATCAGCGTCAAACCGCTGTTTACCTCCGGGTTCTGGAAGCTGCCGCTGATCCGCGGTATCGCCGGAATGATCGACAGCATGCGCCTGAGCTACAAGGCGCTGGGGCTTTCTGCCGACAAAGCGATGGCAGCCGGACTGGTCGAAGAAGAAGAACCGTCCAAATTCGAAAAATGGCTCGATGATAAGCTGGGCGACAAGCTGATGAACGTCATCATGGTCATCGCCTCCGTCTTAGGCGTCGCGTTGGCGCTGGGACTGTTCGTGTTCCTGCCTGCCGCGCTCTTTGACTGGACGCTCGGCGGGATGTTCCAGACGACCGATCCCGAAACCGGTAAGGTCATCTACACCGTCGCAGGTCAGTTCGTCAAATCCGCTTTCTGCGGCGTGCTGAAGATCGCGCTGTTCATCGGCTATATGCTGCTCGTCTCTCAAATGAACGATATGAAGCGCGTGTTCAAATATCACGGCGCGGAGCATAAAACCATCTTCTGTTACGAAAACGACGAAGAGCTGACGGTCGAGAACGTCCGCAAGCAGACCCGCTTCCATCCGCGCTGCGGTACCTCCTTCCTCGTTGTCACCCTCTTGGTGAGTATCGTGGTCGGTCTGTTCATCCCCGTCGCGCCGTTCGGCGTCAAATTCCTCAACCCCGTGTTCCGCCTGCTGCTCCTGCCGATCATGGTCGGTCTCGGATATGAGTTCATCAAGCTCTGCGGCAGACATAACAACAAGCTGACGCGCATCCTCGCGACCCCGGGTCTGTGGGCACAGCGCATCACCACCAAAGAGCCCGAGGACGAGATGATCGAGTGCGCGATCGAAGCGATGAAAGCGGTCATCCCCGACGACGGGTCGGATATCGTCAATGATTGTTCCTGCGCTCAATAACGCCGTCAAAAGCCTGTTGACCCGCGCAGGTGCGGAAAATCCCGCCGGTGATACGATCGAGATCCTGTGCGCCGCGCTGGAATGTGACCGCACACAGCTGATCCTGCGACAGGACAATATCCCCGATGATCTCTGCGAAAAGGCGCTGCAAATGGCGCGCCGCCGCATCAGCGGTGAACCGATCCAATACATTATCGGCACATGGAGCTTTATGGGACGCGACTACAAGGTCGGCGAAGGAGTACTGATCCCCCGTGACGACACCGAGGTCGTGGTGCGGGAGGCGCTTAGGCTGATACAATCCGTTCCCCATCCGCAAATCGTCGATCTGTGCGCAGGCTCGGGCATCATCGCGATCACCCTGCACAAAGAACTGCGAAACGCGACCGTTTCCGCTGTCGAAAAGAGCGGTGAAGCGTTCGCCTATCTCGCAGAAAACGCGCGGCAGAATCATGCCGACATCCGAATGATCCATGCCGATCTCGCGGACTGTACCGACAGCTTCGCGGACGGCTCCCTTGACATGATCGTATCAAACCCGCCGTATATCCGCACGGACGAGATCGCCGATCTGCAAAGCGAGGTGCAGTATGAGCCGCGGCTCGCGCTCGACGGCGGAGAATCGGGCTGCGACTTCTACGAAATGATCCTCGATCTGTGGTCAAAGAAGCTCAAAAAAGGCGGTATCATCGCCTTTGAGATCGGCGAAGGGCAGTTCAACTATATCCGCGATCTGCTGAGTGATCACGGCTTTACCGATATCGTCGGCTATCCCGATATCCAAGGGATCACGAGAGCAATCACCGCGACATATACAGGTCAATATTAGAAAAATTGTTCGAAAAAAGATTGATTCTTTCAAACATATATGCTATAATATTATCAATAAATTCGGTTGAGATCGCCGCGATCCCCGTTGAAGGCTCTCAATGACGATCATAACAGAAACCAAAGGAGAATGAACAACTATGGCTGTTGATAAGAACAAGGCGCTGGAAACCGCGCTGTCACAAATCGAAAAACAGTTCGGCAAGGGCGCTGTCATGAAGCTCGGTCAGAACTCTCATATGAACGTCGAGCATATCTCGACCGGCTCGCTGAGCCTCGATATCGCGCTCGGTATCGGCGGTCTGCCGCGCGGCAGGATCGTCGAGATCTACGGACCGGAAAGCTCGGGTAAGACCACCCTCTCCCTGCACTGTATCGCCGAGGGTCAGAAGAACGGCGGCAACGTCGCGTTCATCGACGTAGAGCATGCGCTCGACCCTGTCTACGCGGCGGCGCTGGGCGTCGACGTCGACAGCCTGCTGGTCTCTCAGCCCGATACCGGTGAAGACGCGCTTGAGATCGCCGAGGCGCTAATCCGTTCCGGCGCGATCGACGTCATCGTCATCGACTCGGTCGCCGCGCTCGTCCCCAAAGCAGAGATCGAGGGCGAGATGGGCGACAGCCACGTCGGCCTGCAGGCGCGTTTGATGTCGCAGGCGCTTCGTAAGCTTGCCGGCGCGATCAATAAATCTAACTGTGTCGCGATCTTCATCAACCAGCTGCGCGAGAAGGTCGGCGTCATCTACGGCAATCCCGAGGTCACCACGGGCGGCAGAGCCTTAAAATTCTACTCCTCTGTCCGTATCGACATCCGCCGTATCGAGACCCTCAAGTCAAACGGCGAGATGGTCGGCTCCCGCACCAGAGCGAAGGTCGTCAAGAACAAGATCGCTCCGCCTTTCAAGGAAGCGGAATTCGACATCATGTACGGCGAGGGCATCAGCCGTGTCGGCGAACTGGTCGATCTTGCGGTCAAGGCTGACGTCATGCAGAAAAGCGGCGCGTGGTTCTACTACGGCGAGATGCGTCTCGGTCAAGGCCGCGACAACGTCAAGGAGCTGCTCAAAAACGACGACCGCCTGCGCAACGAGATCGAAGCAAAGCTCTGGGAAAACGTCGACAAGCTCTCGACCCGTCCCAAGAAGCCCGCTAAATCCGCCACTGCCGCTATCCCCGCGGCAAAGCCGGCTCCCGCTCCCGCGGAGGCTCCTGCCGATAAGAAGAAGAAAAACGCTAAGATCGACATCCTTGTCGAAGACTGATGCAGATAACCGCTATCGAGCCCCGGCGCAAGGGGCTCTCGGCGCTTTATATCGACGGTGAGTTCGCTATGAAGCTCGACACCGAGACCCTGCTCGCTCATCGCTTCGACGTAGGGCGTGAGATCGACGACGAAATCCTGCACGAATGTGTCCGGGCGTCTGATACCAAGCGCTGTAAAGACAAGGCGCTGTGGCTGATCGGCTACCGCGACCACTCGCGCAAAGAGCTTATTGACAAGCTGCGCAGGGATTATCCCGCGGAGGTTTGTGAAAAAGCGGTCGAGCGCCTCGAAGAGCTCGGGTTGATCGACGACAGCCGCTATGCGCGGCGTTACACCGCCGATCTGATCGACCTCAAGCACCTCTCCGAACGCGGCATTCGCCAAAAGCTTCGGGAAAAGGGGATCGATCGCGATCTGATCGACGAGGTCATGGAAGAATTCGTTATCGACGAGGACGACCAGATCCGCACTATCATCGAGAAAAAATACGCGCGATCTCTCTCGGACGAGAAGGGACGCCGCCGCTGTGCCAACGCGCTCGCAAGGCTGGGATTCAGCTATGCGGGCATCAAAAGCGTGATGGCTGAATATACAGAGATAGAGGAATACTGATATGCCAAGTGTAGGTATCGTATCGCTCGGCTGCGCGAAAAACCGCGTGGACGCCGAGCTGATGATGTTTCAATTAAACAAAGCGGGATTTCAGCTCAAAGAAGATCCCGCGATGGCGGACGCCGTCATCGTCAACACCTGCGGCTTCATCGAGAGCGCGAAGCAGGAGAGCATCGACGAGATCCTGGAGCTTGCTGAGCTGAAAAAGGAAGGCAAGATCAAGGCGATCATCGTCACCGGCTGCCTTGCCGAACGCTATAACAGTGAGATCATGAAGGAGCTGAGCGAGGTCGACGCGGTCATCGGTATCGGCAAAAACGCCGACATCGCGCAGGTCGTGCAACAGGCTCTCGACGGAAACAAGGTCGAAGCCTTCCCCGACAAGCTCAACCTGCCCCTCGACGGCGGCAGAGTCCAGAGTACCGAACAGCACTGGGCGTACCTCAAGGTCGCCGACGGCTGCGACAATTGCTGTACCTACTGCGCGATCCCGCTGATCCGCGGACGTTTTCGCTCCCGCAAGATGGAGACTATCGTCGAAGAAGCGGAGCGTCTCGCGAGAAACGGCGTCAAGGAGATTAACGTCATCGCCCAGGATACTACGCGCTACGGCGAGGATAACTACGGCAAGCTGATGCTGCCCGAGCTGCTCAGAAAGCTGTGTAAGATCGAGGGCTTGCAGTGGATCCGCATCCTGTACTGCTACCCCGACCGCTTGACCGACGAGCTGCTTGATACCATCCGTGAAGAAGATAAGATCGTCAATTATATCGATCTGCCGCTGCAACACTGCGACGGCAGGATCCTGCGCGCGATGAACCGCCGCGGCGATAAAGAAAGCCTGTTGCAGCTCGTGCAGCATATCCGCGAGAAGATCCCGGGCGTCGTGTTGAGAACGACCCTCATCACCGGCTTCCCCGGTGAGACCGACGAGGATTTTGAAGCGCTGAGCGACTTTGTCGCAAAGACCAAGTTCGAGCGTCTCGGATGCTTTGCTTACTCGCGCGAAGAGGACACCCCCGCCGCGCTGATGGAAGATCAGATCGACGAGGACGTCAAGAATCGCCGCGCCGAGATCATCACCGAGCAGGAAGCGTTGATCATGGACAGCTGGTGTGAGCAGCAGATCGGCAAAGAGATCGACGTGCTGGTCGACGGCTTTGACCGCTATGCCGACTGCTTTTTCGGCCGTTCGGCATTTGACGCGCCCGAGGTCGACCCCTGCGTGTTCTTCACCGCACCCGAGCGCAAGCCTCGCTCCGGCGAAATCGTCCGCGTCCATATCAGCGACCATATCGACTGCGATCTGACGGGCGAAATGGCGGAGTAACCACCAAAGGATCTGCGGAGGAGGTTTTTCCTCCCGATCAACTACGCTACATTACTAACGTCGCGGGAGGAGCAAGCCCCCTCCCCTACATCATGAAAGGCAAGCCTATGAAGAAAATGAATGTGCCTAACCGTCTGACGCTGCTGAGAATCATCCTCGTGCCGTTCGTCATCGCCGCGATTCTGATTCGGTTTCCGTTTCACTTTCTTGTTGCGGGAATCCTGTTCGGCGTCGCTTCGATCACCGACGCGCTCGACGGCAGGATCGCCCGCCGCGACAATCTGATTACCGACTTCGGCAAGTTCGCCGACCCCCTCGCCGACAAGATTCTCGTGATCTCCGTGCTGGTCTGCTTCGTCAAGCTCGGACTCTGCGGCGCAATCCCGCTGATTATCATTATCTTCCGCGAGTTCGCGGTCACCTCGGTGCGCCTCGTCGCCTCCGCCAAGGGCAAGGTCATCGCCGCGAATATGTGGGGCAAGGTCAAGACCGTCTCCCAGATCGTCGCGATCATCGCGATCTTTTTAATGAGAACGGCGCTGGAAATTGTCGCTCTCTCGATGACCGGTCACCCGCTCCCCTCTACTGTGAGCGCGATAACCGACTACGGCGCTGCCGGCACACTGCTTCTGCTCTCTCAGATCTTTGGCATCATCGGTCAGGCGCTGCTGTGGATCGTCGCGATCATCACCGTGATCTCCGGCGTCAAATATCTTGTGGACAATAAAGAAGTCATTTCCGATATGTAGGTGTTGCAAAATAAGCAGCTTTCGTATATAATAGGATAGAAATGTAAAGGCATTGAGCAGGAAAAGTATCTGCACAGAGGCTACCAGAGAGGACAGCATATGCTGGAAGCTGTCTTAGCGGATGTACAGAGAAATGCGCCTGTGAGCCCGCGGTAGGAAATGACCGCGCGTGCGTCCGCGTTAAGGACATCAAGAGTATTGACCTCAATACTGAATTTGGGTGGAACCACGGCGCTGTCGTCCCTATGGGATGGCAGCGCTTTTTACATGCAAGGTATAACGAAAAAACCGATCACAGGTCACTGACCGATGATCACTGACAGGGTGATATTATGTTTGACACATTAAAAGCCGACCTCGAGGCTTACCTCCGGCGAGACCCCGCGGCGCGCAACAAGGCGGAGGTATTCTTCCTCTACTCCGGCTACAAGGCGGTGCGCAAATACCGTCGCGCACACTGGTTTCAGCTGCATCATATGAAATTCATCGCCCGATGGCTCAGCCAACGCGCCCGTCATAAGACCGGCGTCGAGATCCATCCCGGCGCGACCATCGGCAAGGGGCTGGTCATCGACCACGGCATGGGCGTCGTCATCGGCGAAACGACCGTCATCGGCGACAACTGTCTGATCTACCAGAACGTCACCCTCGGCGGCACGGGCAAGGAACAGGGCAAGCGTCACCCTACCCTCGGCGACAACGTCATGGTAGGCTCGGGCGCGAAGGTGCTCGGCCCCTTCAAAGTCGGCGATAACTCGCGTATCGCGGCAGGCGCGGTCGTCCTCTCCGAGATCCCGCCCAACTCCACCGCCGTCGGCGTACCGGCCCGCGTCGTGCGCGTCAACGGCATCCGTCCCGACTCGCTCGACCAGATCCACTACTCCGACCCCGTCGCGCAGGAGCTGTGTCGTATGCATAACGAGATCCAACAGCTGAGCAACGAGGTACAGTATCTGAAAAAATCCGTCAAGAAATCGGTTGAGATTGCCACAGCTCCTGCCGGGCCTCACAATGAAATTTTTGATACAGGAAAGGAAGTCACAAAATGATCTTATATAACACCTTAGGCGGCACTAAACAGGAATTTGTCCCCCACGAAGCGGGCAAGGTCAAGATGTACACCTGCGGTCCGACCGTCTACCACTATGCCCACATCGGCAATCTCAGAACCTACATCATGGAGGATGTGCTCGAAAAATACCTGCGCTACGCGGGCTACGACGTTCTGCGCGTGATGAACATCACCGACGTAGGACATCTCAGCTCCGACGCAGACACCGGCGAGGACAAAATGCTGGCGGGCGCGAAACGCGAGCACAAGACCGTCATGGAGATCGCGCAGTATTACACCGACGCGTTCTTCTCTGACGCTTCTAAGCTCAATATCAAAAAGCCCGACGTCATCGAACCGGCGACACAGTGCATCCCCGAGTTTATCGAGATGGTCGAGACCCTGATCGACAAGGGCTACGCGTATCTCGCCGGCGGCAACGTCTACTTTGATACCTCAAAACTCGACAATTACTATGTCTTCGGCAACATGAACGAGGACGAACTGCAAGTCGGCGTGCGCGACGACGTCACCGAGGATGAGAACAAGCGCAATAAAAACGACTTTGTCCTGTGGTTCACTCAAAGCAAGTTTGAGGATCAAGCGCTCAAGTGGGAATCCCCGTGGGGTCTTGGTTATCCGGGATGGCACATAGAGTGCTCCGCGATCTCCATCAAGCACGCCGGCGAGTACCTCGACATCCACTGCGGCGGCGTGGACAACGCCTTCCCCCATCACACCAATGAGATCGCCCAGTCGGAGGCCTACCTCGGCCATAAGTGGTGCAACTACTGGTTCCACGTTCTTCATCTCTTAGACAAACGCGGCAAGATGAGCAAGAGTAAGGGCGGCTTTTTGACCGTATCTCTGCTCGAAGAGAAAGGCTACGATCCTCTCGCATACCGCTTCTTCTGCCTGCAATCCCACTACCGCAAGCCGCTGGTATTCAGCTTTGAAAACCTTGACAACGCGGTACAGGCGTACAACAAGCTGATCGCGCGTATCGCGAAGCTCGACGCAAACGGCGAACAGCCCGACCTTGACGCTGCTAAGCCCTATCAAGACAAATTCAAAGAAGCGCTCGACAACGACCTGAACACCTCTCTCGCGATCACCGCGCTGTACGATGTATTCAAAGGCGATCTCTCCGACGCGACCAAGCTGTATCTGATCGCAGACTTCGATCGCGTTCTGTCACTGGGACTGATCGAAGCGGCTCAGACGCAAAAATCGCAGTCCGCCCCTGCGGCTGACCTTGACGTCGCAAAAATCGATGAGCTGATTGCAAAGCGTACCGAGGCACGCGCCAATAAGGATTGGGCGACAGCCGACGCGATCCGCGACGAGCTCAAAGCGATGCATGTCGTCATCAAAGACAGCAAGGACGGCGTAAGCTGGGAAGTAGAACAGTAACAAGCCGTTTCCTGCAAAGTGAAAATTCAATGCCCTTTCCGTGCGGAGAGGGCATTTTTTTGCAAGACCGCGCATATTCTATAGCGGTGATAGTATGCGATTTATCTTGTTAACACGCCGCCGTCTGGCGATCTTGTTCTCCTGTGTTCTGATCGGCGCGCTCTCTCTGGTAGTAGCAAATTCTACGGCAAATCAAGTGGTTGCGACCGTCAGCGAACCGCGCGAGATCCCGATCTACTATGTCGATACCGACGAAAAGATCTGCGCGCTGTCCTTTGATGCGGCATGGGGCAACGAACAGACGAACACACTGCTCGATATCCTCGACAAATACGAGATCAAAAGCACCTTTTTCCTCGTCAAACAGTGGGTGGACAATTATCCCGACGACGTCAAAGAGATCGCCGCGCGCGGTCATGACGTAGGCAACCACAGCGCGACCCATCCGCATATGGCGTCGCTGTCCTCGGATGAGCAGATCAAAGAGATCGACGACTGTAACGCGGCTGTCGAGGAACTGACAGGGAACAGCCCGACGCTGTTCCGCGCACCGTACGGCGAGTACGACAACACTTTGGTACAAAATCTGAGGGACAACGGCATGTACTGCGTCCAGTGGAACATCGACAGCCTTGACTGGAAGGATCCCACGCCCGACGAGATGGTAAAGCGCATCCGCGATAAGCTCTGTCCCGGCTCGATCATCCTCATGCACAACGGCGCGAAGAACACCCCCGAAGCGCTGCCGAAGATCATCGAGATGCTACAAGGCGAGGGCTACACGATCGTGCCGATCAGCGAGATCCTGCCTGAGGGAGATTACTACACCGACCACGAAGGGAAAATGATCATTAGATAACGAAAACGCGCTTCCGAGCAGGACTCGGAAACGCGTTACTTTTTGCTACTTGGAATCTGCGGTACTTTGCGTTTTCTCAAAAACCAGCTTGCCGGTCACACCATCCTCGGCGCTTTCGAGAATGATCTTGCCGTCCTCAACACGATAGGTCGACTCAGCCCCATCTTCGTTGCGCATAACGCCCGCTTTCTCGTCGATTGTCCACTTCATCGTCTGATCGGCAAAACCGACCGTCGCCTGATCCTTTTCGATCGTCATATACACATCCACGTTCTGCAGTACCGAGGACAGATCATTTCCGCCGGATTCGATCGAGATCAATTTGTAGGTGCCGTCCAAACGGGTGCCGCAGGCGGACAGACACAGCGTCATCAGCAGCAGAGCTGCGATACATATGATAGATATGATTCTTTTCATTTGACTCTCCATGTTATTCGTTTTATCCGTTCATCACCGCGTCGAGCACCTGCTCCTTGAGGCGGTCGAGCGGACTTTTGTCAGGGATCAGCTCGTCCTTACCGAAGGTTTTCCGCGGCAGGGAGGAAGCGGAGCTGAAGCTCTTCATCCTAATCACGATATGCTCATTTTTAACCAACGCAAAGAGCTTGTCGATCGTCGGACAAGTCTCGATCGCGCGGATGATCTGCTCCTTGGTATGGGGCTGCGGCTGATAAGGAACGGAGGCGCTCTGACGACGCGCTTCATCCATCACCGCCTGTCGCACCTGTATCTTCAAGCTGTCGAGCGGCGATAGATCGGGGATCGGCTTCGGTGCTTCTTTCGGCAGAGAGGAAGCGGAGTTGAAGCTCTTCATCTGAATCACAATATGCTCGTTCTTGACCAGCGCGAACAGCTTATCGATCGTCGGACAGGTATCGATCGCACGCAGCAATTCTTCTGTTGTCCGTTTCGGACGACTTTGATTCTGCACAGACTCCCTCCTCTACACATATTTATCATATTATAATCGAAAGTCGGTGATTTTTCAAGTAAAAGTAAACTTATTATGAAGTTTATTTACTTTATTCGGCATTTGTGGTATTCTATATGTATATTTTTTATAAGGAGCGCCTATGGCTTACTTAGATGATAACAACGACAATCTGTATTCCCGCGGCGACCCGCTGGACGAGCTTGACAAGGAGCTGGCAGATCTGAAAGAAACGCTCGGCAAGCTGGAGGGCGATCCTCCGACGCCGAAAGCGTCCCCTAAAAGCTCAGCGATCCCGCCCCAAAAGGCTGAAAAACCACCGGAAACCATCAAACCGCCGATCCCCGAGACCGACGAAAAACAGACAGAAACCAAGGAAACCGAAAAAACCATGAAACATTCTTCCGACAAAAACAACGGCGGTAAACATCGCCTGCCCTTGATCATCGTCGCCATCGTCCTGGCGGCGGCGCTGGTGATCGGCGTAGGCTTACTCGCGATGAAGCTGCTCTCAAAGCCGGTCAACGACGACGGCGAACCCGTATCCGCCGGCGAGAAAGTCACCATCAATGACTCCGTGATGGGCAACATCGAGCTGCAAACGGTCAAAGGAGCCGCGATCAACACCTATACCGCCGACAACCTGCAATATGACGAAAACGGCTATCCCTCCTATTATGAGGACGGCAAGAAGATCTCCCACCTCGGCGTGGATCTCAGCGAATACCAGGGCGACGTCGACTTTGCCGCCATGAAAAACGCGGGCGTGGAATTCGTCATGCTGCGTATCGGCGGCAGATACTACGGCGACGACGGACTATTGTACACCGACAAAGCCTTTGACAACTACTATCAGCAGGCGAAAGCGGCAGGGCTGAAGGTCGGCGCGTACTTTTTCTCACAGGCGGCTTCTGCCGAGGACGCGGCTGAAGAAGCAAAATACGCCATCGAAAAGCTCAGCGGCAAGCAGCTTGATTATCCCATCGCCCTTGACTGGGAGAACATCGCGGACGACACAGCGCGTACCGACAACGTCACCGGCGATCAGCTGACCGATATCGCAGAGACCTTCTGCGACACCGTCACCGCGTCGGGGTACAAATCGCTGGTTTACTCCAATACTCAGCAAATGTTCGTCATGTACGACTTTGAGACCATGAAGGACTATGATTTCTGGCTCGCCGACTACCGCGAATTCCCCACCATGTACTACAAATTCGATATGTGGCAGTACACCATGGAGGGAAAGATCGACGGCGTCGAGGGCACGGTCGATCTCAACATCAGCTTCACCGATTTTACCGATTAATACTAATCCTTAATTAAAACCTTTATCATTTATTAAGGATTAGTATAAGAAAGCGCCTGCCAAAGCAAGCGCTCATCTCATAGAATTTGCTTACGAATCATAGAACTGCTGTCCCTCATCCGTGACAAGCCGCTCCGTCTTGGGGTACTCAAAGATCGCGGAGCTGTCGGCGTTCGCTTCGAGATACGCCGCAAACTGAGCCGCGTACCACTTCGCCATACCGAGGTTGTGCATGAGATAATGACCGCAGTTCACCGGTGACGCGCCGGGCACCTCCTGCGCGTCATCCACCGCTTGAAAGGCTCTGAGGATCAGATCATAGATCTCCCTCGGCGCACGGTTCCCCTTGAGGATCAGATAAAATCCGGTCAGACAACCCATCGGGCCCCAGTAGACCACCTCGTCTTTCCAGTCGGGATCGTTCCTCAGATAGGTCGCGATGATGTGCTCGAGCGAATGCATCGCCGCTACGTCGATCACCGGCTCTCTGTTCGGTCTTTTCAGTCGGATATCATAGGTCGTGACCGTATCGTTTCCGACATGATCCTCACGGCTGAGAAAGATCCCGGGGATGATCTTGGTATGGTCTACGGAAAAGCTCTGTATCAGTTCCATATCTAACTCTCCTTTTATGCTTTCTTGATCGAATCAAGTGTAGCATAAAAGAATGACTTTTTCAACACCTTATGAATAGTGAGAAGTTAGGAGTGAGGAGTGAGGAGTTTTTGGTGGGCACCGCACACCCGTTTTCTATATTAATCCAAAACGCGGAGTGTTTCCCACAACTCCTAACTCCTCACTCCTCACTTATTGAAACATATCCTTCGCGCTGTCGAGCAGATCCTCCATCGCTTCCGCAACCTTGCCGGCTTTTTTCTGAAGCGTCTTTTTATTGTTGCTCATCAGGCAGATCGCGCCCGCGCTGACTGCCGCACCCGCCAGCATACCGCCGAGGATACACAACAGACTGCCGCCCTTCTTCTCCTTGCAGTCGCCGCTGCTGCACATTGCTTTTGACATATGATAACCTCCTTTGCGAGATTATTTTCTGCATATACACACCGCTTATTCCAAGATAAAAGAGGAAAAAGAAATTGGAAAAACAAGATAAAAAAGTTTTGAACATCGTACTCTTCGAGCCGGAGATCCCGCAGAATACCGGCAACGTCGCACGCACCTGTGCCGCTACGGGCGCAAGGCTCCATCTGGTACGTCCCTTCGGTTTTGAGATCACCGACCGCAACCTCAAGCGCGCGGGGCTTGACTACTGGTACCTCGTCGACATCACCTACTACGACAGTATCGACGACTTTTTTGAGAAAACCGCGGGCGGCGAATACTTCTTTTTCTCCACCAAAGCGCGTCATAAACACAGCGAAGTCACCTACCCCGACGGCGCGTACATCATCTTCGGCAAAGAAACGCGCGGCATCCCCGAACATGTTCTCATGCGATACCCCGACCGCTGTGTCCGTATCCCGATGATCAGTGATGCGCGTTCTCTGAACCTTGCGAACTCCGTCGCCGTCGGCTGCTACGAGGTGCTCCGCCAGTGGGATTATCCCGAGCTCCAAACCCAAGGCGAGCTCCACCGCCACCACTGGGAGGATGCTGAATAGCCGAAAAGACCGCTAAATATAATATCAACTGAAATTCAACATCGTTTTTGTTGCCGAAAGCATATGGTTCTGTTATAATATGTCTGAAAACACCCACCGGAGGACATATGAAAGAGAACGATTATCGCTTCGGCAATTTTGTTTGTCAGCTACGCGAGGAAAAAGGCATGACGCAGGCGGAACTGGCTGAATTGCTGGACGTTACCCCTGCGGCGGTATCAAAGTGGGAAAATGGCGAATCAAAGCCGCGCACCGAAAAGCTCTTTGAGCTGGCAAAGCTATTAGGTGTGACCGCTGAAGAACTGATGAACGGCGAACGCAAGCCGCCGCAGCCGCCGACGATCCCTTACCGTCCCAATGCCCTGCCATCCAATGACACCCGTTTCAGGCGTATTGGAGCCTTTTTTCTGGATGTGCTTTTCTGTGAGATAACCGGTATTATCGTATTTGTTGTTCTTTTTGCCGTATTCCGTCAAAAAATAAACATTTTCGGAAATATTACTGTTTCTGTCAGCGTAATCGCTCTGCCGTTGATGGTTTTTCGCGATTTCATCTTTAACGGCAGAAGCCTCGGTAAGCGCATTACCCGAATAACCGTCGCTAACACCGACGACGGAAGCCGTCCGAAATGGTACAAGCTGATTCTGCGTAACCTGCCCTTCTTTATTTATTTTATCGATTTCTTCGTATTGATCATCAACGGACGTTCCCTCGGTGATCTGCTCACCAATACCTTTACGCCGCCGTATGTGATATACAAAACCGCTGACGGACGCCCTATCGCTCCTTCTCGTCCATTAGCGCAGAGCTTTACCACTCCCCCAAAGAAAAAGCGCAAAATATTCATCATCGTTGCCGGCGTTCTTGTCGGTGTTATCCTTTTATTCACTATCATTTTCACGGTCGCTTTCAATTTTGTCAAGCATTCTCCCGCTTATCCCGTCGCGATCCAATACGCCTCAGAGATCGACTTGCTTTCCCAATATGATCTGAAAGAAAGTGATTTTGCATTGCACAGCTACCATTCCGGACGGCAGAACAGCTCAAGGTATGAAACTTTCGGTTTTTGGGTCAAAGGGCATGACATCTATGTTACAACCCAAACAGAAAACGGCAGTATCGAAGTTACCGACTGCAAGAAATACAGATAGCGCTTTCACGCTCCGTAAAGCAGGACGTCTATACGGAGCTTTTCTTGTTATTTTTAACAAATAAACCTGATATTATTCTGTTTTGCTATATAATTATGGAGTCGCCGTCGGCTGCTACGAGGTGCTTCGCCAGTGGGATTATCCCGAGCTCCAAACCCAAGGCGAGCTCCACCGCCACAGCTGGGACGATATCGAATAACGAGGTGTCTTATGTCATCATCCAAAACTTATCTTGACTTCATCTTAAACCAGCTCTCCCCTCTCGGCGATGTCACCTATCGACCGATGATGGGCGAGTACATCCTATACTACCGCGGCAGGATCGTCGGCGGCATCTATGACGATCGCCTGCTGATCAAGCCCGTCAGATCCGCAAGAGCCTATATGCCCGAGGCTGCCCTTGAGCTGCCGTATGAGGGCGCAAAGGAAATGCTGCTCGCCGATAATGTCGACGACAGCGCCTACCTGTGTGGGCTGATGGAAGCGATCTATCCCGACCTGCCCGAAAAACGGAAGAAAAAACCCCTCAAGCTCCCGGAAACGGGAGCTTTTTTGTACATTTCCCCATGGAATCTTGCATTTTCCTATTGCAAACATGTACAACTTTGTTATATAATTAGGAAATAAAAATATGGTATCGGGCATCTGCGGTTAGCTTTGACTAACAAGATGCGGATGCTCCGTACAAAGAAAGGATGTTTTTATCATGAAACTCAACAAGTACACCGTTGATGACATCAACTTTGCCGGCAAGAAGGTTCTTTGCCGCTGTGACTTCAACGTACCGCTCAAGGACGGCGTGATCACCAACGATAACCGTATCACCGCCGCTCTACCCACCATCAAGAAGATCATCGCTGACGGCGGTCAGCTTATCCTCTGCTCCCACCTGGGCAAGCCGAAGAACGGACCCGAGGAGAAGTTCTCCCTCGCGCCCGTAGCCGTTCGTCTGTCCGAGCTGCTGGGCAAGGACGTCGTCTTTGCTAACGACGACGAAGTCGTCGGCGCTAACGCCAAGGCTGCTGTTGCCGCGATGAAGGACGGCGACGTCGTTCTTCTCCAGAACACCCGTTTCCGCAAGGAAGAGACCAAGAACCTCGAGCCGTTCAGCTCCGAGCTGGCTTCCCTCGCAGAAGTATTCGTTATGGATGCTTTCGGCTCCGCTCACCGCGCTCACTGCTCCACCGTCGGCGTCACCGATCACATCAAGTGCACCGCAGTCGGTTACCTCATGCAGAAGGAGATCGACTACCTCGGCAACGCGGTAGAGGCTCCCGTACGTCCCTTCGTCGCGATCCTCGGCGGCGCTAAGGTCGCGGACAAGCTCAACGTTATCTCTAACCTCCTTGAGAAGTGCGACACCCTGATCATCGGCGGCGGCATGGCTTATACCTTCGCTAAGGCACAGGGCAAGGCGATCGGTACCTCTCTCGTCGACGACACCAAGCTCGATTACTGCAACGAGATGATCAAAAAGGCTGAGGATCTCGGCAAGAAGCTCCTCCTGCCCATCGACACCGTCTGCACCAAGTCCTTCCCCGATCCGATCGACGCTCCGATCGAGACCGAAGTTTACGACGCGGGCGAGATCCCCGCTGACTGCATGGGTCTGGACATCGGCCCCAAAACCCGCGAGCTGTACGCAGAGGCTGTCAAGTCCGCTAAGACCGTCGTATGGAACGGCCCGATGGGCGTATTCGAGAACCCGATCCTCGCAGAGGGCACTATCGCTGTCGCAAAGGCGCTGGCTGAGACCGACGCTACCACCATCATCGGCGGCGGCGACTCTGCTGCGGCAGTCGTCAACCTCGGCTTCGCTGACAAGATGAGCCACATTTCCACCGGCGGCGGCGCTTCTCTCGAGTATCTCGAGGGCAAGGTTCTGCCCGGTATCGCGGCTATCGCTGATAAAGACTAATATAAAAAGCTGATAGAGGGCGGCAACTCGTCGCCCTCTGTTACCATCACAGAAAGGATAATTTACTATGATTCTTGACGCTTTAACAAAAGGCATGAGAAAGACCATCATCGCCGGTAACTGGAAGATGAACAAGACCCCCTCTGAGGCAAAGGCTCTGCTCGAAGAGATCATCCCCCTCGTCAAAGATGCGAACTGTGAAGTTGTCGCTTGCGTACCTTACGTAGACCTCGCTACCGCGATCGAAGTCACCAAGGACACCAACATCAAAATCGGCGCTGAGAACTGCCACTGGGCAGAGAGCGGCGCTTTCACCGGCGAGATCAGCACCGGTATGCTCAAGGAACTGGGCGTAGAATATGTCGTGATCGGTCACTCCGAGCGCAGACAGTATTTCGGCGAGACCGACGAGACCGTCAACAAGCGCACTAAGGCTGCTCTTGCCGCAGGCCTCAAGCCCATCGTCTGCGTAGGCGAACTGCTCTGGGAGCGTGAGTGCAACATCACCAACGAGGTCATCGCCCGCCAGATCAAGCTCGACCTGTGGGACGTCACCCCCGAGGAAATGGCTAACGTCGTGATCGCTTACGAGCCTGTATGGGCGATCGGCACCGGCAAGACCGCTACCGCTGAGCAGGCGGAGGAAGTCTGCGAATTCATCCGCGCGTGCTTGAAATCTCTGTACGGCTTAGAGGTCGCTTCTTCTGTCACTATCCAGTACGGCGGCTCCATGAACGACAAGAACGCGGCTGAACTGCTGGCAAAAACCAACGTCGACGGCGGTTTGATCGGCGGCGCTTCTCTGGTAGCCGAAAAGTTCGCGGCGATCGTTGACGCGACCAAGCCCGAAGAATTCTGATCATTCAGAGGATCTTCACTCACTCTTACACAGAGAGGATAATTATATGAAAAAACCACTTGCATTAATCATCATGGACGGCTTCGGTATCGCTCCCAAGTACGGCAACGCCATCGACTATGCGCGCACGCCGCACCTTGACCGGCTGTTCTTCCAAAATCCTGTTACCATGATCGGCGCGTCGGGTCTGGATGTCGGTCTGCCCCACGGTCAGATGGGTAACAGCGAGGTCGGCCACACCAACATGGGCGCGGGTCGTATCGTCTACCAGGAGCTCACCCGCATCACCAAGTCTATCGAGGACGGCGACTTCTTCGAGAACGAGGCGATGAACAAGGCTGTTGACAACGCCATCAAGAACGACAGCTCCCTGCATCTGTTCGGTCTGCTGTCCCCCGGCGGCGTTCACAGCCACAACACTCACATGTACGGTATTCTGGAGCTTGCAAAGCGCAAGGGTCTCGAAAAGGTCTATATCCACGCTTTCCTCGACGGTCGTGACGTACCTCCCTCCAGCGCGAAGGAATATGTCGCTGAAGCTGTAGAAAAGTGCAAAGAGATCGGCGTAGGTAAGATCGCTACCATCAGCGGTCGTTACTACGCAATGGACAGAGATAATCGCTGGGAGCGCGTCGAAAAGGCGTACTCCGCGATCGTTTACGGCGAGGGCGTCAACGAAGTTGACCCTGTTGAAGCCGTTCAACACTCCTATGATAACGGAGTGACCGACGAGTTCATGCTGCCCTCCGTCATCGCGGGCGGTGATACCGTCAAGGCGAACGACAGCGTGATCTTCTACAACTTCCGTCCCGACAGAGCGCGTGAGATCACCCGCACCTTTGTCGATCCCGATTTCAGCGGCTTTGAGCGCAAAAACGGCTTCTTCCCCGTATGCTATGTCTGCATGACCCAGTATGACGCGACCATGCCCAACGTCGAGATCGCTTTCAAGCCGCAGAAGCTCGTCAACACCCTCGGCGAATATCTCTCTAAGAACGGCTTGACCCAGCTCAGAATCGCCGAGACCGAGAAATACGCTCACGTTACCTTCTTCTTCAACGGCGGCGTTGAGAAGCAGTATGAGGGCGAGGATCGTATCCTCGTCAAGTCCCCCG
>CADAUE010000018.1 GCA_902790985.1 uncultured Ruminococcus sp. | reverse complement strand
CTCCTACTCGAGCGCAAGGATCTCTCCTAATCTCAGCCCTGTCGTGATCTCGAGGAAGTAGAATTCGTAGCAGTCGGAGCGGATCGTTTCGTTGAGGAAGGCACTCAGCTCATTCACCTTCAAGGTTTTCATCTCCTTCTTCTGGAGCTTAGGGAGCTTTACTCCTTTGACGGGATTTCTGGATATGAGTTCCTCGTCCTCTGCCTTTTGCAGACAGGACTGCAGTGCGATCTTGACATTCTTGACTGTTTTCAGGCTGTAGCCTGTTCCGGCTTTTCCCTGAGAAGTATCGATCAGGCGACCTTTGGTGTACAAATCCATCAGCAGTTGCTGGCAGATGATGGTGGAGATATTACGGATCTCCATTTCTCCGATTCTGGGGTTGATATATCTTTCGAAGAAGTAGGCGTAGTTTTCATAGGTGGATTCTCGGATGATTCCCTTACAGTAGGAGCTGAGCCAGATGGCTGACCACTCGCTGAGCGTGGGGTTCGGATTTGTGAGGAAGGTACAGCGCTCGGCGATCTCTTTATCATGTTCATATTCCTCGATCGCGGCTTTCAGCTTGCGGGCACATTCCGCCTGTGTTTTGGCAAGGATGTATTTGACCTTCGGTTTACCGTTTTCGTTCACTCCGATATTGAATCTGCCTTCCCAGCGACCGTCGCCGCGCTTGCGTAAGGTTCCTTTTCCGTTCTGTCTTTTTGCCATTGTTTTTCACCTCATTTCATGGTTGCTTGCCGAACGGATCAGCTCCGATCGATAGCTATGCAGCTCAAAACAATACCATATAAATTCGGTAAAGTCGATATCCAAACCTAACAATGATCTCTCCGGTTTTTTGTTGATTCAACTCTTATTATTTCGACTTTTTCTTTGTCAATGCAGAGTAAAATTTTCACTTGTGTTTGAAACAACTGTAAAATAGTACGACCCTTTTGCAACCCACCTAAGGAAAAGTCCAACAAACGGCGAAACGGTCGGCTCTGCCGTCCGATGTGATCGGCGGGGGAAGCCACGTAAGCGACCCCCGCTTTTACCTGCTCAAAATCGGTTGGTTTCAAACGCTGAAACAGCAGAAAAAGAATGACGATGATTATACAAATGATGGTGGATAACAAATCATAAAGCCTCATTACTAATCGCTTTTTATAATCTCAACCGGGTGTGGCGAAATCATCGTTTCATCGTCACCGAAACCTTTTTCTTCCTTTTCCTCACACGAAGATAATAACGTATAAATTGTCGGGCTGTACCTCCTGCTGACGGTACAGCCTCTGTTGTTGGTTAGTTAATTCAGCCGGCTTTGTCCAAGTAATAATACCTGAACATTTTTCGTTGTTCTGTCCGCTTCTGCTCGGCAGCAAATTCATGGATCTTGTTCTCATGATAATACGACAGCGCCTCCTGTATCGGCAGGATATGGTATTCCAAATTGCCGTTCAGGATTTTCCCGTCCTTTGCCGCCATATGCGTGCGTTTTGTTTCAATCAAACGCTTCTCCTCCAACTCGCGGACATACTTTTCAACGGTCTTTTTGGTGACTCCGACCGCTTTACCGATCGCCCGGAACGACGGGTAACAGGTATAGGTTTTTCGATCTTCACAGCATAGCAGATAGCAGTATATCGCAATCGCCGTGCTCGAAAGATCGATTACAAAGATCTCATTGGGACCGATAAAGCTGTTACTGATCGGATCCCTGTTCAGGTGCTTTGCACGGCTCATTTCTCCTGACCCATGCGTTGGTTGATCCATTCGATGAACGCTTCCTTCGGAACAACGATGCGCGAACTGATACGCACCGAGGGGAACCCCTCCTCACGCATCAACTCATAGGCGCTCGATTTGGATAACCCGAGGACGTCGCTCAGCGTTTCGGCTTTGATGAAAAGCGGAAGCTCATCATAGCTCTTGAAGCTCGAGACCTTCATTCGAAAGCCTCTCCTTCAAAGGCTGATAAAAGATTATTCAATTGAATCACAACACATTTCTCCTTAACTTTTAGTCTCGATCTTCGGATCGGAACACAGGACAGATGGCGCCGACCAGCAGGAATCAGGCGCCACGTCCTATGTAATCTGAAGGATTTCAGGTATATAATAAAAATCCCGTATCAGAAAAGGCGCTGTGTGAGCGCCCTTCCGATACAGGATTCCTACCTCTCTCAGCTAATCTACACGTATTCACTCACACTTAAAACCAATCATATTAACTTGTGGGTAACGCATACCGCGACTCCCTGGATCTGTAAATCTTCTGGATAGATATCGGGATATGACTCTTTATCCTCATTACAGGAACGGAGAATATACTTCCCATTTTCCTTTGCAAGCAGCTTCAAATTATTCTTTCCTTCATACAAAGCAACGACATAATCGCCGACGTCAGCAGTCTTTTGCTGACGCACAATGACGTAATCTCCGGGAGAAATCCCGGCTCCAATCATGGATTCACCCTTGGCAATCAGCGCGAAGAACTCACCTTTGCCGACAATGCTCTCGGGCATACGGATGTATTCAATAACGCTTTCTTCTTCCTCCTGACCTTCACCGCAGGCAACATATCCCAACACTTTCATAAAATGAGTTGGGCTGTCCATCTCGATCTGTGAGGTGCTGATACTGCGGCGTCCGTCATATTCGATCTCGCCGCTTTCTTTCATGTCCTTCAGATAACGGTGAACGGTAGCAAGAGAAATTCCCGTCCCCGCTGCAATATCTCTCACGGAAGGATATCGGCTGTGTTCCGCATAATACTGATTGACGTAATCATAAATGATTCCATATCTTTCGGGTTTTCTGCGTGCCATACTATCTCTCCTTGAACCTTGATACAATCCGTTTCAATGCTGTCGATAGTATAACACGCCAAAGAAGCGCTGTCAATAGTTTTGAAACAAAAAGTTACAGATTGTTTTTTGCCGGATCTCTTTTCTTTGATATTGCGTAGTAAATTTTGATCGCCTCAAGAGCATTTCCAGTTAATAGTTTTGAATACAAAATGGATATCCGTCTCCGTTAAGATCTGTGTTGAGCAGATTGATCGTAACTGGAAGCAGAACTTCCAGTCGAAGCGCAATTGGGAGTTCTGGAAAAAAGATGTGTTAATTTTTGTTCATTTTTGTTATTTTTTACAATAGTGCTAGAAACACCGATTTTTCTTTCGATTATATTGGATAGATGTATACTTAAAATAATAATTCTTGTCTATACTCTATCGGCGGATTTTTGATCCAAGATGATGCCGACAGCGCTCTGCCGACCGGTACTGTTGATTTCGGCTATATTGAAAAAGAGGCTTCCTCTCGTGAGAAAGCCTCTGTCGTTAACGCGTCATATAATTGACATATTCCGATTCGGGATCAGCCCTTCACCGCGCCGGCGGCAACGCCCTTGATGATATACTTCTGGCAGATCAGGTAGAAAATGATGATCGGGACGATGGAGAGGAAGATCATCGCCATCATCGCGCCGAGGTTCATCTGGCCGTAGCTGCCCGTGTTGGTCAGCTGGATGTGCATGGGGATGTTGCGGTACTTCGCAAGATCCAGAACGAGGGACGGCAGGAGGTAGTCGTTCCAGACCCACATGATCTCAAGGATACCGACGGAGATGAGGGTCGGCTTGAGCATGGGGAGGACGACGAGGAAGTAGGTGCGGACAGGGCCGCAGCCGTCGATGGAGGCGGCCTCCTCGATCTCGATCGGGATGGACTTTGCGAAGCCGACGAACATGAAGATCGCAAGTCCCGCGCCGAAGCCGAGGTAGATCACCGGGATCGTCCACGGGGTATTGAGCTTGAGGGTATCGGCGGTCTTAGAGAGCGTGAACTGCACCATCTGGAAGGGAACTACCATGGAGAATACGCAGAGGTAGTAGAAGATCTTGCAGAAGAAGCTGTTGACGCGCGCCACATACCATGCCGCCATGGAGCAGAAGAGAAGGATCAGCGCCGCGGAGAGGACGGTGATGATGACGTTGAAGATGACCGCCTTCCAGAACGGGAAGGAGCCCGCCGTCATACCGGCGACGTAGTTGTCAAAGCCGACGAAGGTCTCGCTGTTCGGCAGCGCGAAGATATCGGATTTGACCGCCGAGGCGTTCTTGAAGGTATTGGTGAAGATGGTGAGGATCGGCAGCATATAGATCACGCAGATGATCGCCAGCACGACGGACATGATCGTCTTGCGCGCCTTTTCCTGCTGGATGGATCTCTGTTTACCCATTACTGCTGCACCTCCTTATTTCTGGTTGAGACAAGCTGGGCGATGCCGAGCGTCGCGACGAGGATGAAGAAGATGACCGCCTTCGCCTGGGCGACGCCGCGGGTATTGACCGCGGAATAGCCGTTGGAGATATTCAGCGCGAGCATCTCCGTCTGTCTGAACGGCTGGCCGCCGGTCAGAGCGAGGTTCTGGTCATACAGCTTGAAGCCGTTGGTCAGGGTCAGGAAGGTACAGATCGTGATGGAGGGCATGACGTTAGGGATGATGACGCGGAAAAGGGTCTGGCTCTTGGTCGCGCCGTCGATCTTCGCCGCCTCGATCATATCCTCCGGCACCGCCTGTAAGCCGGCGATGTAAATGATCATCATGTAGCCGACCTGCTGCCACAACAGCAGAATGATCAATCCCCAGAAGCCGTACTCGGCTTTCGCGAGGATACTGGTTTTGTAGATAGAAAGGATACCGTCAAAGATCATCGACCACAGATAACCGAGGACGATGCCGCCGATCAGGTTCGGCATGAAGAAAACGGTACGGAAGAGGTTGGAGCCCTTGACGCCCTGGGTCAGCGCATATGCCGCCGCGAAAGCGAGCAGGTTGATCAGGATAACGCTGACGATTGCAAAGAGAGCGGTGAACCAGAACGCATGGCCGAAGGTCGCGTCCTGAAACGCATTGATGTAGTTGGTGAAGCCCTGGAACTTCGCGTTGGAGATGGTATTGAACTTGCCGCAGAACGACAGATAGATGCCCTGTGCGAACGGCCAAATGAAGCCGATGATGAACGCGGCGAAAACCGGTCCGATAAACAGCCACGACCATCTGCGCATCGAGCGCCGCGTCATGGAGCTGTGACCGCCCTTTGCCTTCTTGCGCTTCTTGGGCTTTGAGGTCGAAG
The DNA here is from genome assembly GCA_902790985.1 of uncultured Ruminococcus sp. Taxonomy (GTDB): domain Bacteria; phylum Bacillota; class Clostridia; order Oscillospirales; family Acutalibacteraceae; genus Ruminococcoides. The sequence continues at coordinate 13,812 of CADAUE010000018.1, read as the reverse complement.
TAGTACTTTTATCCAATGTTAAGCCTCCTGTTCACGGCGGGAGCCGTGCGGAAAAATCCTAAATAAATACTGATCCATTTCGATGTCATTGTATGAAACAGCGCAGGCTGCGACGTGACGATCCCACAAAGAGAAAACCTGGGTTTCATTCTCTGTTTGTGGGATTGCCACGGGCTCGACACGCGCGTCAAGCCCTCGCAATGACATCTTGATCAATCGTTATACCTAAATCCTAAAAAGATACGGGGCAGACGAACGCCGCCCGCCCCGCAGATTCATGCATGATTCGCTTTGGGTCGCAATGCAACCCTCAGTCAGCAGACAAAGATCCGCTGACAGCTCCCTTGGGGAAGGGAGCCGATCTATCATGTTGATCAGCCGTTAACGGTCTGATACTGCTTCGCCCAGCCGTCAACAAAGGCGGTCTTGACGAGATCCCAGTTAGCGTCGGTCTGGTCAGCGTTGTAAGCGTTCAGAGCGGAAACGAGATCCTTGCGGTACTCGTCAACGTTCGGCTGATAGTTGGTAGCCCAATCCATGACGTAGCAACCGTCAGCGGTGTACTTCGCAGCGTCGTTCAGGAAGCCGTTGGTGGAAGCGGCAGCATTCTTATAGGGCATGATACCGAGCTGGCCAACCATAGTAGCGGAAGCCTCGGGATCGGAAACGAGCCATACCATGAAGTCGATGGTCGCCTGCTGATCGGCAGCGGAAGCGTTGGCGTTTACAGCCCAGCAGTTCTCGGTACCGCAGTTCAGACCCGCCTTCTCTTCGCCTTCAACGCCGCAGTAGTAGGGGATCATGGTAGCGTTCGGAACAGCCTCGGAAACAGCAGCGTACTCCCAGGAGCCGTTGACAAAGAACGCAGCCTTGCCCTCCTTGAACTCAGCCTCAGCGTCGTGGCCGCCGGTAGCGAGATCGGTAGGAGCAGTCAGAGAGTTGTTGATGATCAGATCGTACAGGTTCTTGTAGTTCTCCATGTACTTACCGGTCAGAGAAGCAGGGCACTCGGTCCAGCCGCCGGCTTCCTTTTCCTCATAGTAGTACTCGAGGTTCGCCAGATGTCCGGTGAATCTCCAGGAGGAGGAGTCGTCCATATCGGAGGAGGAGAATGCGTCGAAGCCCAGCTCGCCGGCCTTGCTGTGGATATCCTCAGCAACAGCCTTCAGACCTGCGAAGTTCTTGATCTCGTCCATGGTGTGACCCGCCTTCTCGATGAGGGTGGGGTTGACGATGATGCCGTAGCACTCATAGCAGTAGCCGATGGAAACGAGCTTGCCGTTCTCATCATAGAGGTTGTAAGCGTCGGTATTGAGTTCCTTCGCGATCGCGGTGTCCTTCAGATCAAGAGCGAAATCGCCCCAGTCCTTGACGCCCTGCTGGTTGCCGATGACAAACAGAGTGGGAGCCTCGGTCTTGTCCATCTCAGCGGTAAGGGTGGTGCTGTAGGTGCCGGAAGCCGCGGTAACGACCTTGACCTCTACGCCCTTCGCCTCGGTGTACTTCTTCGCGAGATCCTGCAGGGTCTCGTCGAGCTCAGGCTTGAAGTTCAGCCAGTAAACGGAGCCGCCCTCGGCGGTCTTGGTGTCGGTCTTGCCGGCTTCGGTAGCGTCCTGCTTCTTGTCGCCGCTGTTGCCGCAGGCTGCGAGAGCAAGAACCATCATTGCTGCCAGCAGCAGTGCTAAAATTCTTTTTGCTTTCATGTTGGTTTCTCCTTTTAATGAAATGTATTTTTACCGTATTTCTACGGCATGGAAGCCAAAATTTAAATCCTGAATCTGAATGCTTCATTCCCTTGTAAACTACATCATATTATAATCATATTTCAGGTTATTGTCAACAGGTTTTGTCCACTTGGATTAGGATATTTTATCAGAAGTTCTAAAACTCGATAAATACTTCCCAAATTTTTGCTTTATTCCCGTTTCTTGCCTTTTTCGTTCTAAAAGCGGAAAAGACATTTACAACCCCGATTTTGCTCTATATAATAGAACCGTAAAGGAGGAATCAACATGGCGAAAGCAACATCCAAGGCGCTCAAAAATCAGATGATGTATCAGGTATTCGTCCGCAATTACTCACCCGAAGGCACGTTCAAAAAGGTGGAGGAACGGCTCGACGAGATCAAGGCGCTGGGCACGGATATCATTTGGCTGATGCCCATTCACCCGATCGGTACGGTCAAGCGCAAGGGCTCGCTCGGCTCGCCCTACGCCATCAGCGATTACCGCGCCGTCAACCTGGAATTCGGGACGATGGAGGACTTCAAGTCGCTGGTAAAAGAGATCCACGCGCGCGGAATGAAGTGTATCATCGACGTGGTGTACAACCACACCTCGCCCGACTCTCTTTTGAGCAAGGAGCACCCGGAATGGTTCTATCATAAGGAGGACGGAAGCTTCGGCAACCGCGTGGGCGACTGGACGGATATCATCGACCTCGACTACGGCAACAGGGATTTATGGGACTATCAGATCGAGACGCTGAAGATGTGGGCTGAGATCGTGGACGGCTTCCGCTGTGACGTAGCTCCGCTGATCCCGCTGGAATTCTGGCTCAAGGCGCGCGCGGAGGTCGAGACGGTGCGCCCGGGTTGCATCTGGCTGAGCGAGAGCGTGGAGCCGGGCTTCATCACCTATATGCGCGGGCGCGGGATCACGGCGCTTTCCGACAGCGAGATCTATCAGGCGTTCGATCTCTGCTACGACTACGATGTGTATGAGAAGTTCCGCGCTTACCTCGCGGGTAAGGGCACGCTCGCGGCGTATGCCGAGGCGATCGAGCGGCAGGAATACATCTATCCCGAGAATTTCGTGAAGCTTCGTTTTCTGGAGAATCACGACCAGACGCGGGCGGCGTTCCTCATTCCCGACGAAAATGCTCTGGTGAACTGGACGGCGTTCAGCTTCTTCCAGAAGGGCTTGACGCTGGTCTATGCGGGTCAGGAATACGGCGCGGAGCATACGCCGAGTCTGTTCGATAAGGACGACGTATTTTCAGAGGACGAGAACGATATCCGTCTGAGAGCGCAGGCTTATGCGGTCGAAGCTGTCCCGGACGGCGACGGAGTGACCGCGACGGCTGTTCAAAGAGAGGGCGCGGAGCAGGAGCTGCGGTCGCTGATGCAAAAGCTCGCGGGCATCAAGCGCGATCCGCTCTTCACCGACAGCGTTTACACCGTCAAGGCGCAGGAGGACAGGTTCCTCATCGCGGCGCATGAGAAGGACGGCAGAAGGGCGATCGGCGTGTTCACCGTCAAAGGCGGCGCGGGATATGTGGAGGTCGACTTCCCCGACGGCGTGTACGATAACCTGATCGGCGGCGAGAAGGTCGAGGTGTTCCGCGGCGGCGTTTCCTGTCACGGCAATCCGATCATTCTGATAAGGGAGGAATAAGAAATGTACTTTGAACGGCTGTGGCACAGCTTCGCCGGGCTGCCCGAGGTAACCGCGATCGCGCTCGGCGGCTCACGCGTGACCGGAAGCTATGATGAAAAATCAGATTATGACCTATACATTTACTGCGACACGGTTCCGGATGACAGCGTCCGCAGACAGATCCTTGAGACAAACTGCTCCTATATCGAACAGGGAAACGCCTTCTGGGAGTTGGAGGACGACTGCACGCTCAAGGACGGTGTGGATATCGATATCCTTTACCGCAGTATCAGCGAAATTGCGGACGGGCTCACCTATGTGGTGGAGGGCTGTCATCCTTCTAACGCCTACACCACCTGCATATGGCACAACATCCTGACATGCAGGGTACTGTATGACCGCGAAGGTGCTCTCGGCAAGCTGATTGAACGGTTCAGCGTACCGTATCCGGAAAAGCTGCGCCAAAATATCATCAAGCGCGGTATGCGGCTGCTGCACGGCAATCTGCCGTCCTATGACGCGCAGATCCAGAAAGCCGCGAAGCGCGGAGATCTTATCTCGGTCAACCACCGCACGGCGGCGTTTCTGGAAACTTGTTTCGATGTGATCTTCGCGCTGAACCGTATGACCCATCCCGGTGAAAAGCGCATGCTGCAGACCGCCGTTGATAAGGCGGAGATACTGCCCGAAGACTTTGAGAAAAACATTAACATACTGCTTCGTTCTGTGTTTACGGATTTGCAGACAGCAGAAGAGGCGCTGAACAGTATCGTAACGGGTCTGGAAAGAATCATCAAAGATCATTGCTGATAATTTCCCATTCCAAAAAATCCCCGAGGATTATTCCTTATGCCTTTTCTTTGATAATGCGTGGTAATTATTTCACGGTGCTGGTAGTTTGTTTTTTCTGTTAGGATTAAGTTTGACCACAATTTTGACCACTTCAAAAATAAAGCGGAAAGGGAAAAAGAGGAACAAAAGGAAAACTCCGTCTGAAAGCTCCGACAAAAGAGCGCCAAACGGATTAAATAGCAGTCAAACGGCCGTGTGGAATCGTCCTTGACACGCTACGAACCAAAAGGTCGGGGGTTCGAGTCCCTTCCAGCGCGCCATAACAGCTCTCGATACTTCGGTATTGGGAGCTGTTATCTTTTGCTCAAAAATGGCTTAAACAGTGGCTTTTTGGGGAGTTGCTATATTTTACGCACTTCATTGAGCCTGAAAACAGCTCTGAAAGATTTCGAGAAAAAATTGTGGTCAAAACCGCTTTTGACCACAATTTGACCACAACGCAAAACGCGACTTATGGTATAAAGCAGATATCAATTAATCCGACGGTGTAAGGAACGAACAAAGAATCCTTTATTCAAACGACGGATTGATATTTGTGACCTTTGACCATTACAGAACAATTATTGAAATCATTTAAGGAGATATCTGACTTTATATTACCATATCATCATTTTAGGATAGAACTCAATAATGCATCCCTCGGTAAGATTTTTTCAAAAAATTTCTTTCCGACCCCTGTTTTGATCCCTTGACCTCCGTATAGATGAGTGAAGCAAAAAAGTTTCAACCAAAAAAACAGAACGGAGGTAACTCAAATGAAAAAACTGTTTGCTATCATCTTATCCGCTATGTTAATCCTTACCATGTGCACCGTTACGGCGTTTGCCATAGATCAAAGCGTCGACCTCGATGAAGCCGTCGGACGGCTCGAGATCACCGAGGACGGCACCTATATCCTGACCGGTACGCTTGACGGCACGGTCTACGTCGATCCCGGCGAAGGCGACGTAGAACTGATTCTCGACGGCGTAGATATCAACGGCGGCGATCAGCCCGGTATCATTGCCGAGAGCGGCGACTCCCTCACCATCAATCTGCCCGAAGGCTCGATCAACCGTATCGGCGGCAACGCGGGCAATCTGTACAGCGCGACCATCTACAGCACGATCGACACGACCTTTACCGGCGACGGCGCGCTCTATGTCATCAGCAATACGGCGAACGGTATCGCTGCCGAGAATGCCGACCTCACCTTTGAAGGCGGCAGCTACGCGATCACCGCCGAGGATAATGCAATCACCGCACAGGGCGACCAGCCCGGCGAGCTCACCGTGAATGACGGTCATTTCAGCACCGACGCGATGAACAACGTTGACCCCGAAGCGACCTTCACCATGAACGGCGGCGAATTCTTCGAGCCTCTTCCTGAGAGCTTCAACATGAACCAATTCGGTCAACCGATGAACGAAGGCATACCGAGCGCCGAGCAGCCTCAGATGAACGGCAACATGCCGAACGCTCAGCAGCCGCAGATGAACGGCAACATGCCGAACGGTCAGCAACCGCAGATGAACGGCAACATGCCGAACGGTCAGCAGCCCCGGATGAACGGCAACATGCCGAACGGTCAGCAGCCCCAGATGAACGGTAGCATCCCGAACAATCAGCAGAATGCAAGCTCTTCCGGTTCCGCGTCAGAGGTCGTCAGCGGCACTATGACCAACAGCGCGGCTGATCTTGAAGCTGATTACGATAACGCGACCTACATCACCGTTTCCGACGATAACAACGATATCAAGATCACTTCCTCCGGTACCTATGTCGTCAGCGGTACCAGCTCCGACGGCAACATAACCGTTAAGAAGGGCACCACAGGCGTCGTCCTCGTATTGGACGATCTCGATCTCACCAGCACCACCGGCGCGACAGTATCCATCAACAAGGAAGCCGAGGTCAAGGTCATTATCAGCGGCGACGTTGTCTTGACCGATAACGAGAACCCCGACGACGAGTATTCGACTGACGCTGACGTAGCCGACGCGTATGACGGCGCGGCGCTGAAGGCAAAGGCAAATTCTCAGGTCTATGTCACCGGCGACGGTACCCTCACCATCAACGGCAACGCAAAGAACGGTATCAAAGCAGGCGACGATTCCTCTCTGATCTTTGACGATGTGACCGTCAACATCACCGCAACCAACGACGGTATCAACGGCAACTACGACGTGACCTTGCTCAGCGGCAGCTTTAACATCAGCGCGGGAGACGACGCGATCCACGCCGACCATATCCTGACCGTCGGCAGTGAGGACGGCACCGGTCCCACCGTCAAGATCACTAAATCCAATGAAGGCTTAGAGGGTACTGTCGTGAACGTACTCGGCGGAGATGTTTCCATCGTATCCTCCGATGACGCGATCAACGCGGCAAACGGTGACGGCGTATACGAAGGCGAGCTCGACTACTCCTTCAATATGCTCGGCGGCAAGGTCGTCATCAACTCTAACGGCGACGGTATCGACTCCAACGGCGACGTCAATCTCATCGGCGGCGGCGCTCAGATCAACAGCGCCGCAGGCGGCGGTGAAGCAGGAATCGATTGCGACGGTCAGTACTACATCTCCGATCAGTTCGATCTGAACAACAGAAGCGGCGTATCCGGCGCGGACATGATGCCAGGTCAGGTGGGCGGCATGAACGGTCAGCAGAGCTTCAACCAGAATGGAAATCAGGACATGAACGGCACACAGCCGAATAGGAACCATAACCGCAGATAAGATTCGGTTGAGATTGCCACGGCTTCGGCTTAGTCGCCGATACCTCGCAATGACATCATAATAGCAGGGAGCGGCAGGGCTTATGTCCTTCGCTCCCTGTTTTCATTTGCTTTTCACATAACGATCATTCTCGCTTCACTCGGTAGGTTTAGAATCAGCTTGTAAAACAAAAATTCTGCCGACCCCAATTTGCAGAGTCCTTTTTCCGTATAGATTAACAGAGCAGATACTCACAGGAGAGCCTATGACTACTACACTGAATGAGCGAGCCGTACAAGCCGCGACCGATAACCGAATACGCGAGGAGCTGATCGCGGAGCAGGAGCAGACCATCCTGCGCTCCGCGTGCAATGCGACTCACCGCTATATCACCAAGAGCGACGACGAGTGGTCGATCGCGCTGTACGCTTTTTCCAAGGCGATCGACGTCTATTCCACCGAGAAAGGAGATTTTCTCCCCTTTGCACAAATGCTCATGAAGCGAGAGCTGATCGATTACTACCGCTCACAGAAGAACGCCCTGCGCGAGGTACCGGTTGCGCCGCATATTATGGAAGGTAACGGCGAGCCGGAGGAAGACCCCGACGGCGTATACTTCGCGGTGGTGAGATCCAGCAAGGAGAAGTCCGACCGTAGCATGAAAGACGAGATCACAGCGGCAAATGAGATGTTGATGACCTACGGCTTCCGCTTCTTCGACCTGACGGAATGTTCTCCGCAGCAGGACAAGACACGCAGAGAATGTGCCAAAGCCGCGCGCTATATGCTCGACCAGTACCCGCCCGAGCTGATCGAAGAGCTGGTACGCAAGAAGAAGCTCCCCGTCATGGCGCTCGCCACAGGCTCAGGCGTTTCCAAAAAAACCATCGATCGCTACAGAAAGTACCTGATCATGGCGGTGCTGATCCTGCGCGGCGATTACCCCCACATCGCAGAGTATCTGAAATTTGTCAGAGAGGAGGACACAAAATGAAGGTCGTCATCGTAGATCTAAAGGGCAGATATGCAGCCGCTCTCGCTGAAAACGGCGAAATTAAGCGGATCATCAACCATCACTATGAGATCGGTCAGGAGATCGAGCTGTACGATATCAAAGAGGTCAGGCAGCCGCGTTTCGCGCCGCGTGTCATCCGTCGCGTCGTCGCGGTCGCCGCAGCGGTCATCGTACTCGCTGTCGGCAGTATGGCGACGGCCTACGCGATCCCTTACGGTACAGTCAGATTAGAAAGTGACCCGTCCATCGAATATACCATCAACTGTTTCGATTATGTCATCGGCGTCAAGGCGCTCAACGACGATGGTGAAGCGGTGCTTAATGAGATCGACGAAAGCTCGCTCCGTCATCACAGGATCGAGGACGCGATCGACACGACCGTCAGACAGATGGAAAAGGACGGCTATCCCGACGCGGAAAACGGATCGGTCGCAATCAATGTCAACACGCCCGACAATGATCGCAGCGACAGGATGAAGAATGACCTAAACCATCAATTTAACAGTAACGCTGAAAAGCCTACTGAGACTGCGGAGAATCAGCAAGCCAAAGAACAAATGCCGAATAGTGATCAAAACGATCGTCAGCAGGAACAGCCGAACGGCAATGTTCAGCAAAATGAAACACCGCAAGGTCAAAACAACGATCAGCCCCAAGCCGAAAACAACTCGCCACAGCAAGACAGCCCATCGAATCAAAACCAATCCGGCGAGCCTTCGCCAAACAGAAGCGATCAGGGCGACCCGCTTATGAGATGATCCGGCAGACAGGGTAAAACATTTCACAAAGATTTCACGATATCATCATGGCGGCGTCATATTGACGGTTTATCATAATAGCATACAAAGAGTAAAGGAGCTGAATACCATGACAAAAGCCTATCAATCACAGAACATCTTTTTCGCCTTCGGCGTTTTATGCACACTGACCGTGTATGATGGCAACCGCGTTTATGCTTTGAGCAAAGCCAAAGCGTGTGCGCAGGAGATCGACAGAAAGAATTGCTTTGCTGATGCTGCTGCCATCGGGTATGCAGCTCAACAGATCAAGAAGATCTTTGTCATGGAAGGCGTGACCGAAGCTGTCATCAGGCTGGGTGATACCGTCATCAATATGGGTAAAACGCGCAGACACGGGATCAGAAATCCCTTTTCTAAAGACCCCCGATACTTCGCTTATCTTGACCTCGGTGAAAAGTCCATGGTGACGCTGATTGCAAGCGAGCCGGAAGAGACAGCCTTTACCCAAAGAAGTAATATTGCGAGCGTGACCCTAATCGGGAGCAACGCTGTACAACTCAGCGAACTGTGCACCGCCGTGATCGGTTACTCTCCGAGCGACGCGCTCGCATTGTTGGACGGAACCGGTATTGAAGCGATCATCGTCACAAAGGATGAACAGGTGCTTACTACAAAGGGCTTATCCCAAAAACAACAAATCGCCGCATAAAAACGCTGTCTTGAAATGAGCAGAACCGATAAAACGGACAACGAAGTTATACGGGATTTAACGCAATAAATGTTAAAGTGTTTTAATGAAACTTAGTATAAATCAAACCTTTGATTTACGAACATTTGGGGGTTACATCAACACAACAATTCAGTAAGTCAAGACAAAATTAGGCGGAGCCGAAGCCCCGCCCGTAATACTGATTATTTAAATTGATGTCATGATAAAGGTTTGCCGATGTTGTCGTTGGATTTCAGATTTGCCAGCCATCTTTGGATATAGGTCGCGTCCATAACCGTGACAGTACCATCTCCGTCGGTGTCGGCAATCGTTTCATTTAAAGTATACGGAATCGGTATACCTGCAATATGACGCTGTATATATGTCGCGTCAACGATCATCACATCGCCGTTGCTGTCGATGTCTCCGAGTATATCGCCTTCGATCGGGATAAAGGGAACCCACGATATCCCATTGTGCAGATAGTTATATACCGGGCTGTCTTTGTAAGCACGGACGGTAGTTCTCAAACCAAAGCAGGAATAAACACTGTCTTCGATCTCTGTAAGGGGATTCGGGATGGTAATGGTCATTTTGTTGTCAGCATCGTAGAACGCCGCCCAACCGATCTTTGTAACGCTCTTCGGGATCAAGACGTCACCCTCAAGCCCTGTGAACGCAAAGCCCCAGCGAGGGAGTTCGGTGATGTTCTCGCTCAGGCGGACGCTCTTGAGCTTGGAACAGCCGTAGAGAAATCTCTCTCCGAGTGCGGTGACGGAGTCGGGGATATAAAGCGATGACAGCGAAGTGCATTTGTTGAACGCGTCGTTGTCAATGGTGTTGAGACCGTTCGGCAGAATCACGTCGTTGAGAGATTCGCATTCGCTGAAAGCATATCGTCCAATGTGCAGGAGCGACTGAGGCAGAGTGACGTTTGTCAACGTCTTCTGATTCTCAAAGCAGTTGTCTCCGATGCCGAGAGTTCCGTCTTTTATGGTGACGTTTTCCGGAGCCTCGCCGATATAGCGATAAGCGACTGTACCGGTATAGAGTAGGCCCTCGGGCTGTGATTTCATCCACGGAGTACCCTCAAATGCGTCTTTTCCGACCTGCTTGAGCACATTACCTGTGAAGTTGAAGCTTTCGATTTTGGAACCGTAGAAGGTATTGCTGCCGATTTTTTGAAGGTTTTTTGACAGTGTGATAGAGGTCAGCGTCGGGTTGAATGCGAAAGCAAAATCTCCCAGTTCGGTGATCGCGTTCGACAGCGCCGAGGCAGTCGCACCGTTGCCGTTGCAGTACATGATCAGCTTTGTCTTGTCCTTATTGAAGAGATGACCGTTACCAGCGGACAGATCTGAGTGGTCGGAGGAAACGGTGAATTTTTTCAGTAATTTACAATATGCAAAGGTACGATCGGAAATAACGGCGCCTTTGCCAATGTAGACATTTTTCAATAGGCTGCATTTTTCAAAGGAGGAATCAAAAACGCATTCACAGCCGTCCGGAATCGTCAGCGACTCGATCGAGGCATTTAGGAACGCATCGACACTTACGGCTTTCAGCGATTTTGGAAGCGTCAGCTCTTTGACACCCAGCTCTGAAAACGCTGAGAAATCGATAGTCTCCAGATTTTGGCTCAGTTTGATCTCTGTTACCGCGTCATTGCCTGAAAATGCCATTGAACCGACCTCGGTGACCGTGTCAGCCAGCTCGATATATTTGTTTATCGGACAATTGGCAAAGCATTCCTCTCCTACATATGTTACGCCGTTCTCAATGACAACGGAGCTGATTTGTTTGCGGTATTCATACCACGGCGTGTAGCTCATAGCTTCGTAGTCCGCCATCCTGCCTTTTCCAAAAACGCGCAGCTCTCCGCTGTCGGGATTAAAAGACCACTGACAATCTCCTGACACGCCGGAAACAGCGCCGGCGGTCTCACCGAATACCGATGGCGCGGCGAAAGCACTTGCCGACAAGATCAGCATAAGGCAAAGAACTATCGTGAAAAATCGTTTGATCATAGAATCCTCCTTGCTGTATTTAATAATTCTATTATACCAAAATAAACATTATGCTTGCAATAGAGAGAACTGACGAAATTTGTGACCCGTTTATGAAAAATGTATCAAAATAATTTGTAGGTTGATCTCGGTGAGGATATGGCTTTACCTCGCCGCGATGATGAACCGTAACCGTCACAGCATTTTATTAGATCGACCAAAATAAACGATTACGCATAAAAAGAAAACTATTACTTCATTGCTTTTGTATAGACAAGCACTAGTGTTTTTTGCTATAATAGACTTATCAATCAACGGAGGGTTGAAAATGAGCGTCATCGGAGAGCAAATCAAGAAATACCGCAATCAAAAGAATTATACACAGGAAAAGCTCGGCAACTTAATCGGCGTCACGACGCAGGCGGTCTCTAAATGGGAACGAGGCGGTACTCCCGACGCGGAGATTCTGCCGAAGCTCGCCGATGCGCTGGAGGTAAGCATCGACGCGCTTTACGGAAGAGAAGAACAGGATTTTCAGCTTGCGATCATCAAAAAGCTGAGTTCCATGCCGGGCGACGAAGCATACCGCTGCGCATTCAATTTCTGCTGGTCTCTGATCCTGGGTCTGACGGGAGAAGAGGATTTCTCAGAGGATTTTGCCGATACCTTTGTCAGTCATTCTGATAAAAAAAGAGATCCCTGTCCGGATTATTTTGCCAAGATGTTGAGCGACGATGGCTTAGCCTTGGCGCGAATCTCTCACGATTTCCGTCATTTCTTTCTGATGACGCGTCCGCAGGAAGACGGCATTCTCTCGCATTTTGAAAGCGAGGACGCCATCAGGCAGGTCTTCGCATTGTTTGCGGACAAGAAGATACTGCATATCATGTATTATCTTTATACGGTATCTGATATACCGGTCACGGCGCCGCTCATCAGTCAGGGAACCGGACTTGAATTGCAGGACGTCGAGCGGTGCATGAAGACGCTCTGCGACAAACAGATCGTGCATCCCATGAAGATCGCGTCTGTTGACGGAGAGATCAACTCCTATATCATCCGCTTCGAGACCAATGTACTGCCGTTACTTTGCTTTGCGGATGGGATCGCCAAGGGCTCTCCGTATCCGGTTTTCGGTATGGGAGACAGAAAAAAGCCTATTTTCTAAACTGTCGGTTGTATTATTCTCCTTTCTGTTGGATAGATGGTTAAACAGTTGCTTGATATTTGTCGGGCAACTGTTTTATTATTATAGTGAAAAGTATTCCGTTTTGAAAGGATGGTTCTTATGAAAGCTGTTTTGACAAAATGCTTTGCATTGCTCCTTGTTCTCTCTATGCTGACCGCTTGTGTGACAACGGTCGTCAGCGCACAGGACATGAACTATCAACCGCAGTGCTCTGTCGAAGAGGCGATCGCTCAGGCAGGATCGACGGCGGGCGAATCGATCGCCACCAACCGTATCTACTTCCAAATGCCCCGTTTGGACAGCTGGTACAGCAAATACGGCGTTTGTCAGGACAGGTATTACGCGGGCATTTACTGGTGGAGCGGTTCTGCTATTCCCCAGTCCTATCCCGGCTATCGCGCGTCCGTCGATCATTACGATCAGGGAGTCTACTATGCCGACGTCCCCGCCGACGTTATCAACGTGATCTGGAACAACGGCTTTTTCGCGGAGAAATCGGAGAATGCCGACGTATTTGATCAGCATTGTCAGACTAAAGAAGTCAACATCGAAGAAGCATATGCAGGCGACTATGACACTCTCCCCGAGGGCAGTCCCAATCAAGATAATATGGACGGCTGTATCTTCATCGTTGATCCCGATCCCGAGACAACCACAAGTCAGTATATACCCAACAGACCGTACTCAGGCAACTGGTATGTTTATTACGGCGACGGCTGCTACGGAAGCTACGCGACAACGAGCAAGAGCTTTATCTCTTATGAAGCAAACTGCCTGAACCCCGATCACTTCGACGATAACGGCAACCATATCGGCGGCAATCACATCAAAGCGCCGATCACGTTCGTCTATGGTGACGCCGACTACGACGGTGAGGTCACGATCCTTGACGCGACCGTGATCCAGCGTGTATTGATTGATATGGAATGGGAGCCATTTAACGAAAAGGCCGCCGACGTCAACGGGAACGGCTTGGACGTCACCGACGCAACCTTGATCCAGCGATTTGATGCGGGAATGATCGATCGCTTCCCTATAGAAAATGAAACAGCAAACGGATAAACATTTTAGTTGAGGAACAGAGGAATGAGAATAATTATCACAAGAACGATCTGCATCATTCTGTGCGTTTCATTCATCATGATCGCCGCGGGATGTACCAACCGAACAAAAGAATCCCAAAGCACCGAAACCATATCGGAAACGATCTCAACCGGCAGGAAAGCTC
>CADAUE010000017.1 GCA_902790985.1 uncultured Ruminococcus sp. | reverse complement strand
CTCTTTAGCTAAAGTGTAATTATTGTAACATTAAACCATCAATATCGCAATAGAGAAAAATGTTCATCTTCATATAATTACATAATAGTTTTTCAGCATCCTGTGAATGCGTTACCGTCAACCTTGTTGGCGATCTCAGGGGGCTGGGGAGCTTATCATCAGCAAGCGTATTAGCAAAAGTAATATTACTTTGCATTGCTTGCGAGCTGTGGATCCTACTGTTTTGTATCATCAATGATAAACGAAAATGATGTGTTTGATATTCTATTCCCCTGATATAATTTGTCCGCAAGTGCGAGTACACTTGCGGACATTTTCAGCGTTCTGTGAACGCGCAGCCCTTCAACATAGTTGGAGATCTTTGGGGTTCGGGGAAATTTCACCGGCAAGCGTTTTGAGCAAGTATGTGCATACTTGCATTGCTTGCGAGTTGCAAATTATCGGCTTTTCTCAAATTATTTTTCAATGTGTGATTTTATTAGCGTTCGACAGAATGGACTAATCTTTACGAATCGACTACTGTAAAATGTATGATGAAGTAGAATCGAAGGAGAATCAACGTGAAGTTTGACAGCAGCGTAAAAAAGCAAAGGACGCCAAAGGGCTTTCGCTATTATATCGAAGGCACGGGGCGCGTGGATGATTCAAAGCCTATCGATCTTGCGGAGGAAGTCGCTCCCGATATCGTAGTTGACGGTCATCCCGGATATAAGATCGGCGGTAATCTGGCTTATATCAAGTTTTCCGTTGAAAAGGGCAATACTGTTTATGACGTAGTCGCTGACTTTTCGACTGAGGGTAAAGACACCATACTGAAACAATTTCAGAAATTGATCCTCTCAGACCAAAACTGACCGTTGTAATCCGTGCACCGGCATGGTATGATATGTACGTGCTACTCTCGGTGTACGGAAAGGAGTAAAAATGCAAAAACGCACCGAGAATCAAATCACAGCTCTCTACTGTCGCTTATCGCAAGACGATGGAGTGGATATGGAGAGTAATTCGATACAGAATCAAAGGAAAATCCTTCAAGAGTACGTTGACAACAATAGAATACGCAATACCATGTTCTTCGCGGATGACGGCTACTCCGGCACTGACTTCAACCGCCCTGACTTTCAGCGGATGGAGGCTATGGTCGAGCGTGGAGAGATCGGCACGATCATCGTCAAGGATCTGAGCCGATTTGCCCGTAACTACATCGAAGCCGGTAACTACATAGAGGTCAAATACCCGTCGATGGGCGTCCGCTTTATCGCTATTCAAGAGAATATCGACACTGCTGAGGGAACGGGGATCGAAATGATGCCCTTCTACAATATCTTCAACGAATGGCATGCAGCACAGACGAGCAAGAAGATCCATGATGTTTGGAAAATGAAAGCTAATGAGGGCAAGAGAATTTCTTCATCTGTCCCTTACGGGTATTTGCGTTCGCCTAATGAGAAGAATGCATGGATCATTGATGAAGAAGCCGCACAGGTTGTCAGGCATATTTTTGACTTGTGCTTACAGGGCTTTGGTATCGGTCAGATTGCAACAAAACTTGAAGAAGAACAAATTCCAAATCCAACTGCTCACTTTATCTCAATAGGAATCAAAACTAGAAATCCTTTGAGGGTGTTGCCTTGTCAATGGCGAGCAACTACTATTAGGGACATTCTAAAAAATCTACAGTACACAGGCTGTACCGTCAACTTCAAAAGCACAACCATTAGCTATAAGGTTCACAATCGCGTTCATAATCCCCAAGACAAATGGCAGATCATCCCGAATACGCAAGAACCGATCATTGACGAAGAAACCTTTCAGCGTGTGCAGGAGATTCGCAGTCATCGGCGTAGAAATACATCGACCAAGAGAAAGAGTATCTTTACCGCGAAAATGTTCTGCGGCGATTGCGGTTCCAAAATGTACTTCTGTGCAGCCAAGTCTATTGCGGAAGGGAAAGAATTCTTCCGATGTTCCGAATACAAAGAGAATCGCGGGAACTGCACTATTCACTACATTCGAGAATCAGTTATCAGAGATATTGTGACCGAAGCAGTGAAAAGAGTTATCGATTATGTGACCAACTATGAGCCGGTGTTTCTGTATCTCTACGAAAAGAAGCATTCCGAGAATATGTTGACCAATATTCGGCAAACACAGAATCGGATCAGGCAGGCAAAGCAGCGTGTGGATGAACTTGACGGCTTGATCGTTCGTGCCTATGAAGATTACGCTCTCGGAAAGCTGTCTGAAAGCCGCTATTCGATGATTGCTGAGAAATATGAATTGGAACAAAAGACACTTAGGGAACAAATCGAAGCGGATGAAACTACTCTTAGTCTTAGTGAAAAAGTAACCGTTGACTTAAAAGCATTCCTTAAAGTCATTCGACAATGCACTGATATTGAAGAGCTTGATGAAAAACTTGTGAATACGCTTATCAGCAAGATCGAGGTTTTCAGGAAAACCAAAGTTGATGGAAAGTATCATGTTCCGATCCAAATTCATTTCACAGCTGTTGGAATCATCGACATACCTACAGAGAAAGAAATACACGCAACAATGGCAGAAATACGAAGCAAGTTCAAGAAAGCAAAAACAGCATAAGAAAACGGTGCAGCCATATTGACTGCACCATAACATCATAATTATTGTCCTCAAGAGCGCACTGCTTCGGCTGCGCACTTTTTTATTCGGAGGGATTTTGATGTTTGAGGATGTAGAGCATATCGAGAGCATGAGCTATGACGAGTACCGACAAGCGCTCTACTGACTGCGCCACCGCGATGAATATCCCGGCGACTATCAGCTGTTTTTGGAAAAGGCCTCGACTACGGCTCAAAAAACGACAGGGGATGGCAGCCGAGAAACAAGTAAATACAACAAAAGCCCGCCGTGAAAGCTTCACGACGGGCATTTCTGTTATATCCGGGATCAGATCTCAGACTTGGTAGCAACACGGCGGTTTCTGGTGATAAACTTGATCACAAACAAGGTTCCGAGCATCAGCACGATACCGATCGGCAGAGCGATGTACCAGCTCTGGACAAAGCCCGCGACGATGAAGCTGACGAACGAGACCGCCGCGACCGTGATCGCGTACGGCAGCTGCGTACTGACGTGGTTGATGTGGTTGCACTGCGCGCCCGCGGAGGACATGATGGTGGTATCGGAGATCGGGGAGCAGTGGTCGCCGCAGACAGCGCCCGCGAGACAAGCGGAGATACCGATGACCTGCAGCTCGCCGCTCGGGAAGATCGACAGAACGATCGGGATCAAGATACCGAAGGTACCCCAGGAGGTACCGGTCGCGAAAGCGAGCAGGCACGCTACCAGGAAGATGATGGCGGGCAGGAAGTTCTGCAGCGAAGCCGCCGCGCCGTTCATCAGATAAGCGACAAAGTACTTTGCGCCCATCAGGGAGGTCATGTTCTTCAGAGCGGTAGCGAAGGTGAGGATGAGGATCGGGGGCACCATCGCGAAGAAGCCCTTCGGAACCTGCTCCATCGCCTCTTTGAAGGAAACGATACGGCGGAGCATCAGATAGACGATGGTAAATACCAGCGCGATCGCGCCCGCCCACGGCAGACCGACGGTTGCGTCGGTGTCGCCGAACGCGTCGACAAAGCTCACGCCCTCGAGGATGCCGCCGTTATAGACCAGCGCGAAGATGGATACGCCGATAAGGACCAATACGGGCAGGATGAGGTCGATGACCTTGCCGTTGGGGTTGACGCCCTCGTTCTCCAGCTCCTTGTCGACTCTCTCACCGGTGGTGTAGAGGTCGTTCTTGAACTGCGCGTTGTACTCATGCATCGCCATCGAGCCGTAGTCAAAGCCCATGACGCAGATCGCGATGATGAAAACGAAGGTCAAAAGTGAATAGAAGTTGTAGGGGATCGCGGTGATGAAGAGCTTGAGGCCCTGGCCGTCCTCGGCGTAGGAGGCGACAGCCGCCGCCCAGGAGGAGACCGGAGCGATCATGCAGACAGGCGCCGCGGTCGCGTCAATCAGATACGCGAGCTTCGCGCGGGAGACCTTGTGGCCGTCGGTGACGGGACGCATAACGGAGCCGACCGTCAAGCAGTTGAAGTAGTCGTCGATGAAAATCAGCACGCCCAGTACGAAGGTCGCGAGCATCGCGCCGGTACGGGTCTTGATGTGCTTAGCCGCCCATGTGCCGAAGGCGCGTGAGCCGCCGGCTTTGTTGATCAGCGCGACGATGATACCCAGCTCTACGAGGAAGATGAAGATACCCGCGGTATCGGATACGGCGGTGATCAGACCGTCGGATGTGATCGTGTCCATCGCCTTGAGGAAGTCGAAGTTGGCGTACATCAAGCCGCCGACAACGATACCGATCGCGAGCGAGGAATAGACTTCCTTAGTGATCAGCGCGAGACCGATCGCGATGATCGGGGGCAGCAGCGCCCATGCCGAGCCCTGTACCGTACCGTCGCCGGGGATCATACCCGCGCCGTTGCAGTCCGCGCAAAGCGCGCCGTCAAGAGCGCCGTGACCCTCGCAGGTCTCACACTCGGAGCCGCAGGTCTCGCAGGGGGCGCCGTCGACAAGTCCGGTGCCGACGCAGTCCTGGCACTGTACTCTGCCGAGCGCGCCGCCCGATACGCCTGCCCAGATGAGCAAGCCGATCACGGCTAAGCTGAAAATCACAAGTACGATTTTCTTAGTTTTTGTCATTGTTTTCCCTCCATTATTTGGATAATACCGAAAAACCCAAAGATTGTCGCAAGATAGTTCGGCAATATTAAAAGCCGTGGAGTACCACGGCTCAGAAAACAAACTGAATGAATAGCACTCCGTCGGGAATTCCCGCAACGACAGTACCACGCATATTCTGCGTGATCCCGACAGATATGCCCCGGGAAAAGCATATAAGCCTCGGCGGTCTCCCCTTTCACCGGCACATTCCCGTGCGATCTCTCCGGCTACTGATGAAGCCCGCGCCTCTATTATCGCATCCATTATATAACTTTTCGCTATAATTCGTCAACTGTTTTTTACAAAAACTGCAATATTGTAACAAATATCCTGCAAAACAAGGATATCTTAAGCAAAAACGGAGCTGTCGCATCATGCGATAGCTCCGTTGGTGTTGATTACTTTTTCGGTGCGGCAGTCGGCGCGGTCGTCGGCTTCTGCGGAAGCTGTTCGACGCTGATCAGATCGGTGCTGCCGATCGTTTCCCAGTTGTCCGCGTCCTTGATCTCAAAGGACACCTTGACGTTATCGATATCCGTGATATCGTGCTCTTCCATATCGGGTTTGTAGAAGGTGACGACGTCCACGGCGCGTTTGTCGGGGAGGATCGTGCGGTTCATCGCCGAAGTCATATCACAGCCGTTGACGATGACCTTGTTCGTCCGAACGGCGATATTGCGGTCGGTGCCGTTATATAGGTAAACCATCAGCTCTGCGCCGTCGGAGTAGGCGCGCTCGGTACTCACGCCCTTGAGGATGATCTTGATATCGTCCTCGTCATAGGCGGTCTGACCGCTTTCGTCGTACTTCGTCTCCTTCGGCTCGGCAGAGGTCGTCACGGTGATCAGATCGGTTTTCGAGATGGGGTTATAGCTCTTCGCGTCGACGATACGCATCTTGAACTCTATGAGTTGAAGAGAGGTGATACCGGAGATCGCGAGGTTGAAGTAAGGCAGCGTCAGCGTACCTTTCCCGCTTTTCTCGGCGGGCACCTCGATGCTGATCTCGGGGCTGACCATAAAGCCGTTGACAACGGCATACGGCGCCTGGATGACGATATCCTTCTTATAGTGATTTTCGACAGAGAGCTGCAGGCCGGGGCCGGAGATCGCGCTGTAATCGACGCCGGTCACCTTGACCGAGATATCCTTATCTCCGTAGATGAGCTTTTCTTGTACGGTCGGCGTTTTGTCAAAGCCGGCAACAAAGCTTTTTAAGCTGAGACTGCCGCCGCTCTGCGTAGGCGCGGTGCCGTCTTCTGCTTGCGAGGCTGCCGCTGTTTCAAGCTGGGTCGGCGTATCGGCGTTCTTATTACCGCACGCGCAGACTGACACAGCCATCAAAGCGCACATCGCAAGACAAATCATCCGTTTCATGAGTCAAATCTCCTTGAAAAAAAGATTCGTTTTGATCGCGTAACCATTATTATACTATATTTATTTTGAAAAAGTCAATAATATGATTGTTCGGTAAAATAGTTCGGTAAATATTCACGAAATTAAGCAACATTCATAGAATTTTTTCGGGAATTATGGTTGCTTTTCATAAAATCTTGTGTTATAATAGATAAACTATAAAGTGGATATCTGTACTCTGTGACAGATCGGGACCGCTTTTGAAGAGGTATTATGGAACAGATCATCAATATAGACCGTATGGAACATGCCGCCGCGCTGTTCGGCAGCTTTGATTCCAACATCAAAATCATCGAGGATGAGTTCGGCGTACGCGTGCACGCGCGTGACAGCGAGCTGAAGATCTCGGGAGAAGCAGAGGGCGTACTGAAGGCGACGAAGGTCATCGACAGCCTGCTGAGCCTTTTGAACCGCGGCGAACAGCTCTCTGAGCAGAACATCACCTACTGTATCTCGCTGGTCAACGACGGCAGCGAGGAGGAGATCGAGTCCCTCGCGTCCGACTGTGTTTGTGTGACGTCGAAGGGTAAGCCCATCAAGCCAAAAACGATGGGTCAAAAGCGCTACTGCACCGCGATCGAGAACAACACCATCACCATCGCGGTCGGTCCTGCCGGTACGGGCAAGACCTATCTGGCGGTCGCGATGGCGGTCACTGCGTTTCGATCCAAGGAAGTCAACCGCATCATCCTGACCCGTCCCGCCGTGGAAGCGGGCGAGAAGCTCGGCTTTCTGCCCGGCGATCTGCAAAGCAAGGTCGATCCCTATCTCAGACCCCTGTACGACGCGCTGTTCGACATGCTCGGTGCAGAGACCTATCAAAAGTATCTTGAACGCGGCAACATTGAGGTCGCTCCGCTGGCGTATATGCGCGGCAGGACCCTCGACGACAGCTTTATCATCTTGGATGAAGCTCAGAACACCACCTCCGAGCAGATGAAGATGTTCTTGACCCGTCTGGGCAACAACTCTAAGATGGTCATCACCGGCGATATCACC
This sequence comes from uncultured Ruminococcus sp., assembly GCA_902790985.1. Classification (GTDB taxonomy): domain Bacteria; phylum Bacillota; class Clostridia; order Oscillospirales; family Acutalibacteraceae; genus Ruminococcoides. The sequence goes on along the minus strand of CADAUE010000017.1, from coordinate 12,179 downwards.
CAGATCGACCTGCCCTCCGGCGCGAAGTCCGGTCTGAAAGAGGCGGTCAAGATCCTCAAGGGAATCAAAGGGATCGAGCGGATGACCTTCTCGGACAAGGATGTTGTCCGTCACCGTTTGGTGCAGGATATCATCCGCGCCTACGAAAAGGCGAGCCAGCGCAATAATACGAATAATAAATGATATTTTTACCGAGCCTTGCTGTTTGGTACGGATATAGAAGCCCATAAGTAAACCACAACCCATCCGATTACGGGTGCATTCCGAAAAACAAAAACTACTCAAATCCATCTTCGGATGGTAGACTCTATGCGCAAAGGAGAGTAGGTTATCAAGATGATGGCTATGACAAACGACAAGGTAAGAGTAACGATCGCCGACCGACAGAAAAAGGTGAGGATCCCCTCGGGGCTGCGTATGCTGATTCGCCGCGCCTGTATCGCGGTACTGCGCGAGGAGAAGTTCCAAGGCGACGCGGAGGTATCCGTCACCTTTGTCGACAACGATCAGATCCGTAGGCTGAACGCAAAATTCCGCGACAAAGATTCCGCGACCGATGTGCTGTCCTTCCCGATGGGAGAGAACGGCGAATATGACTTGAACCCCTCCACCGGAGCAAAGCTCCTAGGCGACGTTGTGCTGTCGATGGAAAAAGCGGCGGAACAGGCGCAGGAATATGAACACAGCTTTGAGCGCGAGGTGTGCTACCTCACGGTACATAGTATGCTCCATCTGCTCGGCTACGACCACATGAACAGCGAGGAAAAAGCGGTCATGCGCATGAAGGAAGAGACCGTCATGTCTCAGATCGGTCTGGGTCTCAACAAATAAGCAAATCCATCAGAAAGGCGTGCGGCTGACGTGCGCCTTTATTCAAGAAAAGGAAGATATATGAAACAAGATAGTAAAAGATCCGTATTTGTCACGATCACCGGCGTTCCCAATGTCGGTAAAAGCTCGATCCTCAACCGTATCCTCGGCAGAAAGATCGCGATCGTCAGCTCCAAGCCCCAGACCACCCGCACCCGTATCACGGGTATCTTCACCGATGGTGACGATCAGCTGGTGTTCATCGACACCCCCGGCCTTTTGAAGCCGCGCAATCAGCTGGGCGAGTACATGGTCAAGGCGATCAACGAGAGCGTACAGGGCGGCGACGTCGCCGTGCTGGTCGTTGAGGCGACAGGAGGCGTACGCAAGGGAGAGCTGAGCCTGATCGAAAAGTTCCGAAAGAGCGATATGCCCGCGATCCTCGCGATCAACAAGATCGATACGCTGAAGAACAAAAAAGAGGAGCTGATGGAGGCGATCCTCGCCTATACAGGGCTGTATGACTTTGACGCTGTGGTGCCGATCTCCGCCGAGACCGGCGAGGGCTTCCCCGCGCTTTTAGAGGAGCTGAAAAAGCACTGTGTCGAGGGCGGTCACTTCTTTGACGACGGCGCGGTCACCGATCAGCCCGAAAAGGTCATCGTGTCCGAGATCATCCGCGAAAAGATCCTAAGGTTGTGCGACAAGGAGATCCCCCACGGCACGGCGGTAGTCATCGAAAGCCTAAAGGAACGCGATAACGCCGCTATCATGGATATCGAGGCGACCATCTACTGTGAGCGCGATTCGCACAAGGGGATCATCATCGGCAAAAAAGGCGCAATGCTCAAGAAGATCTCCACCTACTCGCGGCAGGATATCGAGCGCTTCTTCGGCTGTAAGGTAAACCTGCAAACATGGGTCAAGGTCAAGGAGGACTGGCGCAACCGCTCGGCGTTGCTTCAAAACTTCGGCTACGACAAGCGCAATTTTGAATAAGCTTTCAATCGGTTGAGATTGCCAAGAGCGCATATCAGATTGTCATTGCGAGGAGGAACACGGTTCCGACGTGGCGATCTCAACCTTAACCTTTGCGCCCCTCACAATGACAAATACCATAAACCGCATAGTGTGACGGGAATATCAGCCTTCTGAAAAAGAGGGCTGTTTTTTGTCGGAATCCCTTGCGCCCTATATGGTTTTATGATAAAATCTAATGTGTATGGAAACGGTCGGGTTCCGTCATCTTTTCAAAAAGTTTCCATCTACATTTTTCATGCTATATCAGCCCTTAGTATCGTTATAATAATGGTATATCAAATGAAAAGGGTCTGATAACATGATGGACGAAAAAGACGCGTGGAACTCGTTTTTCCAGAGCGGCAGCGTGTTGGATTATCTGCAGTACAAGGCGATCCAGTACGCCAAGAACGGCGGCGAGCTAAAAGAGGAACAAAATGAAGTTCAAGACCAAGGGACTGATACTCCGACAGCAGAATATCGGTGAGCGCGACAAGCTCGTATGGGTACTGACGGACAGTCACGGCATCCTGCGCGCGTTTGTACGCGGCGCCAAGAACATCAAAAGCCCTAAGGCCGCAGGCACGGGGCTTTTGTCGTATGCCGCGCTGACGGTTTTTGAGGGACGGGATAGCTACAGCATCGACGAAGCAGAGGCGCTGGAACAATTCATCGGGCTGCACAAAAACGTTGAGGATATGTCGCTTGCCCAGTACTTTTGCGAGCTGTGTCTCAACCTCTGTCCGACCGGACAGGAGGCGGGAGAACAGCTGCGATTGGCGCTCAACTCCCTGTACATGCTCTCAAACAAAAAACGTCCCGCTTTACAGATCAAGATCTGCTTCGAGATGCGGCTGATCACACTGTCGGGCTACATGCCCGACCTGGTGATGTGCGCCGAGTGCGGCGTGTACGAAGCGCCCGAGATGGTCTTTGTGCCGCATACCGGCAAGCTCTACTGCGCCTCCTGTGCCGAAACGCACGGGATCCAAGGGGTACGGCTGCCGATCGCGGCGATCACCGCCCTGCGCCATACGGTGTACGCGGATGTGTCAAAGCTCTTTTCCTTTGAGCTGAAAGAGGAACTGCTCGCGCCGCTGTCGTACGCGGCGGAGCGGTACGTCGCCTATATGACCCAAAAGGATTATCAGACCCTACAGTTTTACAAGGCTTTATTATAAAGGTTACATACGATGAACAGACATTATCACACCCTGGAACTTGAAAAAATATTGAATATGCTCAAAGAGGAGACCTCGATCGAAGAAGCGGGAGAGCTTGCTTTGAAGCTCGAGCCGCAGTACAGTCTCGACAAGGTCGAACAGCTCCTCACACAGACCGAGGACGCCCATATGCTGATCGGTCGCTTCGGCGCGCCGTCCTTCGGCGGTATCGGTAACGTCACCAATCCTCTGCGCCGTGCCGAAGCCGGCGGATGTCTGAACACCTCGGAGCTACTCTCGATCGCCCGCGCGCTGCGCGTCATCAAAGGCGTCCGTGACTGGCATGCCCACTGTTCGGGCGTGAGCACAACGCTGGATGGCTACTTCCGCGTGCTGTATACCAACCCGAACCTCTCCGACCGTATCACCTCATGCATCATCGGCGCGGATGAGATCAGCGACGGCGCTTCCCGTGAGCTTTCCGAGATCCGCCGCAAGATGCGGATCGCCGCATCCAAAGCGCGCGAGGTGCTGGACAAGATCATCCATTCTTCTACTTATCAGAAATATTTGCAGGAAGCCATCATCACTCAGCGCGACGGTCGTTACGTTGTCCCCGTCAAGCAGGAGTTCCGCTCACAGGTAGCGGGACTGGTGCATGACACCTCGTCCTCGGGCTCCACGGTCTTTATCGAGCCGATGGGCGTCGTCAATGCCAACAACGATATCCGTGTGTTCAAGGGTGAAGAGGAAAAGGAGATCGAGCGCATTTTGTTTGAGCTCAGCGGCCTGTGTGCCGGCTGTGCTTCGGATATCGTCGACAGCTACCACACCTTGGTAGAGTTGAATCTGATTTTTGCGAAAGCGCATTTGGCATATAAAATGAAAGCCGTGCGCCCCATCATGAACGACAGCGGTATCATCGAGCTGAAAGCCGCGCGTCATCCGCTGATCGACAAAAACAAGGTCGTTCCGACCGATATCCGTCTGGGCGGCGATTTCGACACCCTCGTCATCACCGGTCCCAACACCGGCGGTAAGACCGTGTGTCTGAAAACCCTGGGACTGCTCACACTGATGGCGATGTGCGGCATGATGGTGCCGGCGTCCGACAACTCGCGGCTGTCGGTATTTCGCAGAGTGCTGGTGGATATCGGCGACGAACAGAGCATCGAACAGAGCTTATCCACCTTCTCTGCACATATCACGAACATCATCAGCATCCTCAAGCTGTGCAACCGCTCCACCCTCGCCGTTATCGACGAGCTGGGCGCCGGCACCGACCCTGTCGAGGGTGCGGCGCTGGCGGTAGCCATCCTCGAAAAACTGCGGGAGCGCGGCGCGAAGATCGCCGCTACCACCCACTATTCGGAACTCAAGGAATTCGCACTGAAAACGCCGGGCGTAGAGAACGGATGCTGTGAATTCGATGTGACCACCCTGCGGCCCACCTATAAACTGCTGATCGGCGTACCCGGCAAGAGCAACGCCTTCGCGATCTCAAAGCGGCTGGGGATGGAAGACGACGTGATCGACCGCGCGCGTGAGCTGACATCTTCCGAAAGTCGTCAGTTCGAAAATGTCGTCGAGAGCCTGGAGGTCAGCCGCAAGGAGCTGACAGACGAGCTGGAAAGAGCGCGTCAGGCGACCGTCGCCGCGCAGCAAAAGCAGGCTGAGGCGGAAAAGGCGTTGGAACGTGCCAAGCTCGACGCCAAACGCGAGGTCGATATGGCGAAGCAAAAGGCGCAGGAGCTTGCCGCCAAAACCAGAGCGCAGGCGTATGCCATCATCGACGAGCTCGAGCAGGCGAAGAAGAACAAGAAGTACGAAGCCGAGCAGAAGAGCAAATTCAAAACAGGCATGAAAGAGCTGGAGGAGACCGCCGATCCGATCAAGGAGAGCGAGCAGGGCGACTACAAGCTCCCGCGCGAGCTGAAAGTCGGCGACAACGTGCTGATCTTCGATATCGACAAAAAGGCTGTCGTCCTCGAAAAGCCCGAGAAGGACAGCGTTCTGGTGCAGGCGGGCATCATCAAGACCCGCGTCAAGCTCAACAATCTGCGGCTGTTACAAGAGGATAAGGTCACCGTGCCAAAGCGAAAAGAGCGCACCGTGACCAAGGATATCAACTCCGTGGTCAAGAACGAGATCGACGTACGCGGTCAGACCGCCGAAGAAGCGGTCATGAGCGTGGACAGCGCGATCGACTCCTGTCAGCTGACCAACGTCCATATGCTGACGATCATCCACGGCAAGGGCACCGGCGTGCTGCGCTCGCGGATCCAGCAGTACCTCAGACATCACAAAGCGGTCAAGAGCTTCCGACTGGGTACCTTCGGCGAGGGAGAAAGCGGCGTGACCATTGTTGAATTGAAGTAAAACGAGGGCAGCAAATACCTCAAATGCCCGTACATAAGGGGATAAGATGAAAAGGATTTTGATACTGTTATTGGCGGTGATGACACTTGTCGGCTGTGCGAAAGCTGTCGATCCGTCAGCGGACGGCGCGACCTATGACGAATCAAAGCGATTTGATCCGCTGGAAGAAGCGCTCATTCGCATGGTCACAGAGCCGCCGGCTACCGAACCGCCGTCCGTCGACGAGCTGACACAGGCAAAATATGACCGTATCCTGTCGTCGGAGCTCGACACCGAGTTTGATGTGATCGACAACGTCGAGCCACTCGGACAGCTCAGAGGGATGCAGGCGGGTTGCGAGGCGCTGGCGCTGACCGCCGCACTCAACCACTTCGGTTACGATCTCGATATCGACGACATCGTGGACGACTATCTGGTCTACGGCAACGATTTCGTCACCGGCTATGTCGGCGATCCGCATCGGTTCTATGACGGCGCGGGCATCTATCCGCCCGGCATGCTGACGACGATATGGAACTTCATCGACGAAAACGACGCCGCGCTCTATCCGTTCGATACGACGGGGCTGGAGCTTTATGATCTGTACAAATTTATCCACGCGGGCTGTCCGGTGCTGATCTGGACGACCTATGACCGTTCCCGTCCGTATATTGAGCAGAGCCGCGTATACGAGGGCATTTCCTATCCGTGGTATGATACGGAACACTGCGTCTGTCTGCACGGTTTCCATCTGCCCGATGATGAGGTGAAGGTCGCGGATTCGTGGGACTACGGTAAAGATGACTGGGAGGACGCCTCCCGCTTTGAGGATATTTATGACGAAGTCGGCCGGTTCTCTGTCGTTTTGATGGATATATCGGATTTGAAGTAAGGTGAAAGAATGTTCAGAAATATGCGGCGGTTCAAACAGCAGTTACCGCAGGAAGAATGTGAACGGATATTGCGCGAGAATCCCCGCGGGGTTCTGGCAGTGCTCGGCGATATGGACTACCCCTACGCCGTGCCGCTGAATTTTGTCTACGATCGCGGCTGTATCTACTTCCATTCCGCTCTCACGGGACACAAGATCGAAGCCGCGAGACAGCATGATAAAGCCTCGTTCTGCGTCACGGAACAGCAGGAGCTGTCTGACGACGGCTGGTCGTATTACTGGAAGAGCGTGATCGCCTTCGGCAGGCTGCGCGAGATCACGGATGAAGATGAGAAAACAGAGAAACTCCGCTTTTTGGGCAACAAATATTTTCCAACCAGGGAAATGACCGAGAGCGATATCAAGAAGAACAGCGCACGGTGCGCGGTGCTGGAGCTTTCGATCGAGCACATGACCGCCAAGCGCGTGCATGAGAGATAAACCATGAATCCTAAGATGAAAGAGCTTCGCCAAAAGGCGATGGCGCTGCCACTGCAGCCCGGCGTGTATATCATGAAGAACAAGCAGGGCGAGATCATCTATATCGGCAAAGCGAAAAAACTGAAAAACCGCGTCAGCCAGTACTTCGGCTCCCAGAACAACCACACCGAAAAGGTTCGGCGCATGGTTGAGAACGTAGACGACTTCGAGTACATCATCACCGACAGCGAATTCGAGTGTTTGATCCTCGAGTGCAGTCTGATCAAGCAGCACACCCCCAAGTACAACATCCTCTTAAAGGACGACAAGGGCTACAGCTACATCCGCGTCACGAACGAAGAATGGCGCAGGCTCAGCTATGTGCTGCAAAAGGCAGATGACGGCGCAAGGTATATCGGACCGTATAAATCAAGCTACTACGTCAAGTCATCGGTGGAAGAAGCCAACAAGATCTTCGGGTTGCCGACCTGCAACCGCCGTTTTCCCGAGGACTTCGGACGGTTCAGACCGTGCTTGAACTTCCATATCAAGCAGTGCTGCGCGCCATGTACCGGACGCGTGAAGCTGAAGGATTATAACGAACGCGTCGAAAATGCGCTGAAATTCCTCTCCGGCGACAGCTCCGAGATGATGCGGGAGTTACAGGATCGTATGACCGCCGCGGCAGAGGCGCTGGACTTTGAGCGCGCCGCGCGTTATCGTGATCAGATCGCGTCGATGAAGAAGCTGCGCGACAAGCAAAAGGTCGTGGACATCAACCTCGACGAGTTGGACGTCATCGCCGTCGCGCGTGAGAAAAATAAAGGCTCCGCTACCGTGTTCCGCTTCAACGAATCCCGGCTCTACGATACCGAGAATTTCATCATCGACGATGTGGACGACGAGGTCGATTTTCGTTCCCAGTTCCTCTTGCGCTACTATACCCTGCGCTCGGAGATCCCCTCTCACATCGCGATCGACGGCGAGATCGAGGACATGGAGAACACCGAGCTGTGGCTGACGGAGAAGAAGGGCAGGCGCGTTTATCTCAACATCCCGCAGAGGGGAACGCAGAAGAATCTGGTCGATATGTGTCAGAAAAACGCCTATGAAGCTCTCGGACAGCTCCGCGGCGTGACGGGCAGACAGCTCAGCGTGCTGGACGAGCTGAAGAATCTTCTGGGACTCGAGAAGCTCCCGGAGTATATCGAAAGCTACGATATCTCGAATCTCGCCGGCGCGGATAACGTCGCCGGCATGGTGGTGTTCGAGAACGCCCGACCCTTGAAAAGCGCCTACCGTAAGTTCAAGATCAAGTCTTTTTCGGGTCAAGACGACTACGGCTCGATGGCTGAGGTGCTGACCAGACGGCTGAATGAATACAAGAAAGCACAGGAAGAGGGCGTAGAGACCGGTTTCGGCAGATTACCCGATCTGATCCTACTCGACGGCGGTAAAGGCCAGGTCGGTGCGGTGCTGCCCGTGGTAGAAGCCTCGGGCCTGCCCATCCCCGTGTTCGGCATGGTCAAGGACGACCACCATCGCACCCGCGCGATCGTCAGCGATTCGGGCGAGATCGCCATCCGCCCCAACCGCGCGGTATTCACCTTCGTGACGAATATCCAGGACGAGGTTCACCGCTATTCCATCGGCTTCAACCGCCAGCAGCGAAAGCGTGTCTTGGGCTCGACGCTCGAAGAGATCGACGGCATCGGCAAGAAGCGCGCCAAAGAGCTGATGCGCTTTTTCCGCACCATCCGAAAGATCTCCACCGCCACGGTCGAGGAGCTGGAGCAGGCGCCCGGCATGACCCACCCCGCCGCCGTGAGCGTGTATAACTATTTTCATGACTAAGGCTCCCTTTGGTAAAGGGAGCTGTCAGCGCAGCTGACTGAGGGATTGCATCAATGGAGCGCGTATGCGCGATCAACTACATTAAGGAAGCGTGCATAATGGCAGAGGATTGGAGATTACTGAAAGGACAAGATCAATAATTAACCGGCATTCGTTTATATCAGAGCAATTACAGCCCTGCGGATCCTGCAAATGATCATGACCATTGTGAGTTTTGTATGGAGAAGCTCGGCTTTGGTGAAAATGATTTAAAAAGTGGTTATTGCACAAAAGACCATTATGTGTGGATTTGTCCAAATTGTTTTCGCGATTGTAATGATAGGTTTAATTGGAGTTTAACAAAGTAGTTGATTTGCAGACACTTTTATGGAAAGAACACATAAAAAAGAGAATGTTCCCTTTGCAAAAGAGCTGAGGAAAAACATGACAAAGGAAGAAAAACACCTTTGGTATGATTATCTGAAACCCTACCGGCAGGCATTCGGGGTTGCTTTCACGAGGCAGAAAGTTATCGGTAATTATTTTGTAGATTTCTACTGTCCGAAAGCGAAATTAGTTATTGAATTAGATGGTTCACAACATTATGAAGAAGAAGCTGTCATTTATGACAGGCAGCGTACAGAATACTTAAATCAGCTTGGGATAGCAGTATTGAGGTATTCCAACAGAGAGATACACACAAGATTTCAGGAAGTGTGTCATGATATTGATATTCACGTTATAGCGAGAATTGACGCTCTGTGAGAATAAGGTGGTCGGCTATGCCGACATTAATACAATCCCTCAGTCGACATTCGTCGACAGCTCCCTTTCCCAAAGGGAGCCTTTACCTTTGATAAGGAGGAACACCATGCGAGTGATCACAGGCTCTGCGCGAGGCAGAGCGTTAGAGACCCTTAAGGGCGACGACGTCGTCCGTCCTACGACCGACAAGGTCAAGGAAGCGATCTTTTCGTCGATCCAGTTCGAGATCGAGGGGCGCGACTTTGTCGACGTTTTCGCCGGATCGGGGCAGATGGGGATAGAAGCTCTTTCCCGAGGAGCGAAGAGCGCCCTGTTCCTTGACGCGAACAAGAAGGCGAAGGACGTCATCGAACGCAATCTAAAGGTTACAAACCTGCAACAATTTGCCACCGTAGTATGCGCAGATTCGATCGCTTACCTCAAAAACACCACCCGCGAATTCGACGTCGCTTTTCTGGACCCGCCTTATAACAAGGGGATTTTACAGGAAATTCTGCCAATTATTGCACAAAGAATGAAAAAAACCGGCGTGATTATTTGTGAAAGTGCATTAAATGATAAAATATTACAAAAATATTACAAATTTACTCTTGACAGGGAGCGTACCTATGGTAAAATAAGGGTAAGCACTTACCGTCATGAAGAGTTTGCAGCGATAGGAGCGTAATATGCACAACACCGTTATTTGCCCCGGCAGCTTCGACCCCGTCACGCTGGGCCACATCGATATCATCACACGCGCGAGCAGGATGTTTGACAACGTCATCGTCGGCGTGTTCGTCAACGCGGAGAAGCACCCGATCTTCTCGATAGAGGAGCGGATCGATTTTCTGCAGAGGACGGTCGGCGATATCCCTAACGTGAAGGTCATCGGTTGCGACGGTCTGCTGGCACAGTGTGCGAAGGAACTCGGCGCGAGCGCGGTTGTAAGGGGACTGCGCGCGGTGTCCGACTTCGAGTATGAGTTCCAGATGGCGCTGACCAACCGTAAGCTCAACAACGAGTTGGACACGGTGTTTTTAGCCAGCGACGCGAGCTACACCTACTTAAGCTCTTCGATCGTCAAGAACGTCGCGTACCACGGCGGAGATATCTCGAACTTTGTTCCCGCCTGTATTCATGACGAGATTTTCAACAGATTAAACACGAAAGGAAATAAGTAAAATGAGAGTTGACGAACTGATTCAGGAATTACAGGATTTAGTAGCGGACGCAAAGACCCTGCCCCTCTCCGGCGGCAAAGTTATTCTCGAAGCTGACAAGATCTATGACATCCTCGACGAGATCCAGGATACCCTGCCCGCAGAGGTAAGACAGGCGAAGAACATCGTGGCTGACCGCAGCCAGATCATAGCCGAGGCAAAGAAAGAGTCTGAGGACATCATCCGCGCCGCTGAGGAAAGAAAGAAGCAGATGGTCGATCAGAGCGAGGTCATGCGCGAGGCTAAGGCTGAGGCGGCAGAGCTCCTCAACGACGTCAAGGCGAAAGCGAGCGAGATGCGCAAGGCGGCTAACGACTATGTCGAGAACGTCATGAAGCGTACCGATGACGCGATCACTGCCCAGCTGACCGAGCTGCGCAAGACCCGTCAGAACCTGCGTATCACCAAGAAGTCATAAGAAAATCAATCGTTTATCCGGGCTGTCGTATGACAGCCCTTTTTTGTCGGAGCGAATAGTAGGCAGAGTGAGAAGTGAGGGGTTAATGCAACATTATTGTTGGAGAGGGGCACGGCACGCGTGTCTGCTCTTCTCTCTTTTCTCCTTATTTCTCTATCCGCGATTCTCACCCTACGCTTCCATAGGGACGGCAAAGGAGTTGCTTTATATTGGTCGTCATCCCCCGCTAAGCACAAAAAGAAGGCTACCGCATAATGCGGTAGCCCTTGTTGATTCAGTTAAGTTTTGTTCGAAACGATCAAGCAGCCTTGTGTGCCGCGTCCCACGCTTCGAAAGTGGTCATGCCAACGTCGACACGCTGAAGCAGAGTAACGTCGATCATGTCAACGATACCATCGAGATCGGTATCGGCAGCGATCGGATCGTAGTTCTCAACCTCCATCTCAGCCAGTACGCGCTGGATCGTGGTAACGTCGTAGATATCGACTACGCCGTCCATGTTCGCGTCACCGCGCAGATGCTCAGCTTTGATGACGAGCGACTCAGCTGTAACCTCAACCGTACCCATAGCGTCGGAGAAGAGCTTGTGGCACTCGGTGCACTCATAGTGAGCCTTCATACCGTCCTTAGTAGCGGTAGCGGGAACCTCATCTACGAATACGATCTTGTGACCCTCAGTCTTGATAGTCTTGGTCTCACGGGAAAGCTCCTCGCCGCACTCGGTGCAGTATACGACCTCGTCATAAGAACCGTCTGCTGTGCAGGTAGCGGGAACGATATTCTCCTGTACAGCCTCGCCGGGAGTATGAGCGAGCTTATCGATCTTCTTTTGCGCGCGGGAGATCTCTGTCTGGCACTCGGTGCAGTATACGACCTCGTCATAAGAACCCTCTGCCTTGCAGGAAGCGGGAACGACGTTCTCCTGTACTGCATCGCCGGGAGTATGAGCGAGCTTGTCGATAGTCTTAGCCTCGCGAGAAAGCTCTTCGCCGCACTCGGTGCAGTATACGACCTCGTCATAAGAACCCTCAGCCTTGCAGGAAGCGGGAACTACGTTCTCCTGTACAGCCTCGCCGGGTGTATGGGTATGAGCAGCCTGGCCCGCGGGCAGAGCGGAATCAGCAGCTGTCCACGCAGTGGTGATTTCATTATCGGTGAATGCCTTTGCGACGTCATCCTTGGTCAGACCCAGAGCAGCGCCGATGTCGTCGATCAGCTTCTGCTCGGTCTTGGTCTTAGCCTGCTCTACGGTGTAGTAG
>CADAUE010000016.1 GCA_902790985.1 uncultured Ruminococcus sp. | reverse complement strand
CTTGACAGGCGCCAGCCTGCCTGCGCCCTCCGCCTTGTTATGCGAAATTCTCCGCTAATATCTTTTTAAAGCTTTTTATTGCTACTTAGTATAAAAAACCACCCGTTTCATCATCTGAAGCGGGTGGTTCATTATATGGATTCAGTCTCGTCGAGCTCTATCACACAGTGATCGTAGGCGTTGACGACGGTCGTATTGCCGCGCGTACAGATCTGCGGCAGCTTATGATTGTAGGAACGGTGGACGTGACCGTGTACAAACAGCGTCGGCTCATACTTCTCGAGCAAATCGTTGAAGCACTCAAAGCCCCTGTGCGGGATCGTTTCCATGTCGTTGAGATGACGCGCCGGAGCATGGGTCAAAAGGATATCGAAGCCCTTGTTCTTCTTGAGCGAGAACCACCGTCTGCGGATGCGGTTCTGCATCTGCTGTTCGGTATACATATACTTTCCGTCGCGATATTTGTAAGAGCCGCCTAATCCTAAGATCCTCAGTCCCTTGACCCTAACGATCTTGTCGTCGGCACAGATACATCCGGTCGGCACACGCTTATGCCCCTCGTCATGGTTGCCGTGGATATACACCAGCGGACAGTCCGCCATCGTCACCAAAAATTCGAGATACTCGACGCTGAGGTCTCCGCAGCCGATGATCAGATCAAAGCCGCTGAGCTTACCGGGTCGATAGTAGTCATAGAGCGACTTGGACTCCTCGTCCGCGACCGCCAGGATCCTCACTTTTCGTCACCGGCTTTCTTCTCCGCCTCCTTGACGATATCGTTCTGTGACTTTTCGATACCGGCAGTATCGACGGTCGCCTTACCCATCGGGCTGAGTTCATCATACTTCGGGATCTCACCGATCACGTTGTCGACCAGATAGTCCATGTTGATGATCTGCTCAAGGGTCAGCGACTTGCTGTCCTCGCCGATCACCTCGCCGGACTGGGTCGTCAGCGGCGTGAGAAACGGGATACAGATATTCTGCTTGATGCTCTCTTTCAGAAAATCGACCAGACGGCGGGTCGGGGCCTGCAATTTTTCGTCGCACCAGACGTCAACCACGCCGGCGGACATGCCCCAGTAGTAGTTCAGCGCCTTGTCGCTGTTGTTGTACTCCGCTTGCAGGGATTTGTCAAAAATACGGTTGAGGATCTCTTCATAGTACTTGCCCCAGCACCAGACGGAATTGACCAGCGCCTCGCGCTTTTCACCCTTGACATAGGACAGGCCGTAGGTGTCGCGGTCATCCTCGAGGAACTTGGAGGTATCCTGTGACGAGATGTAGTGGATATCCCGCTCCGCAAGCGCTTTCGCCGCCTCGTCGGCACCTTTGACGGACGACCACTCGAGATAAACATGGGCGCGCGGATTGGTCAGCTGAGCGCCCAGCGCAAAGGCGTTGATACCGGCGATCTGCCCGTAGATCGGATAGTCGCAGACATAGCCCAGCTTGCCGCTGTCGGACAGCGATCCCGCCACCGCGCCGAGGATGAATTTCGTCTCATAGATACGCGCGTAGTAGGTCAGGATGTAGCGCGAGCTGAGGTTCAGCGAGCAGTTGAAAATCATGACGTTGGGATAATCGACAGCCGCCTTGACGCTTGCCTGGATCAGTCGCGGAGAGGTAGTGAAGATGACGGTACAGCCGTCTTCGATCGCGTGGACGATCACCTCGTAAGGATCTGAGTCAAGCGCGTTGGAGTACGCGACGGTATCGATCTTGTCCTCAAAGACCTTCTGCACATAGGTGCGCCCTTCCTCATGCTCATGCACCCAGCCGGATTTTGTCGGAGCGCCGTCATAGATGAAAGCCACCTGCAAAACATCCGGCTCGGACTGCGGCAGAACGCGGGAGATCAGCCCCTGCAGAGGGGCTTTGGTCTCTTCGGGCGGATCGGTTTTCAGCTCGATGGGTTCTTCCTCATCTTTCAGCGCGACGTCCTCCCACATCTTCTTCAGATTGCTCTTGATATCCGCGGGATCGGAAGCGACCAGCTCGTCATAGCGATAGAGCCGCAGGTAGCTGAGCATCGCGTCGCCGATGGTGGACCGCAGCTTATCGCCGCCGCTCTGCAGATAGGCTTTCTCAAACTTATGGTAAGCCGCCGCGAAGGTGCGCTGGTCGTCGACCGTCCACTCCTCGTCCGGCTCTTTGCCGAGCAGGTTGAGCAGTTCGGTATAGCAGCCGCGCTTGGAAAATTCAATGTAATTGATCTTGCTGTATTTGTAGAACACGACAAACTCATAGTAAATCTCGATCTCTTCGCTGCCGTCGCGCTCGGGCATGATGCGGGTGACGACGCCCTCGATGGTATCGGCTCCGAAGAATTTCAGCACGCTGACGCGCTTGTTGCCCTCCAGCACATAGAAGCGGTTCATATACTCAAACGCCTTGATCGGGTCGTGGATGCCCTCGGTCAGATGGGCTTCGCACAGGTGCTTCCACTTGACGGCAAACTCGGAATTCTCCTCCAAAATCGGCATGAAGTTCGGCGCGAAGGATGAGGAACGACCGCTGGTTTTGGTGCCGACGATCTGCTTGATCGGGATCGACACCAGACCGAGGTTCACCACCTTCGTCGACTTGTCGGCAGGGATGATATCGTCGAGCGCCGGGAGCACTGCGGATCTGCCGCTCGCCTTGGCGCTCTGTACCTCTTTGAGTCCCTGTTTCAAAACTTCTTTATAGTAGTTTTCAGCCATATATATCAACCTCTTTGACAGGATTATTGACAGTTTCAGTATACCCTATTCGGGCAGTAAAGTCCATTGTTACTTTGGAAGATTTCAACAAATATCTTGATCGTTTTTTGTGCAAAAATAAGAGCGCAGGGTCACCCTGCGCTCTCGAAAAAACCTTAGATAACAGTAGCCAGATACTCTGTGATCTCTTTCTCTGTCGCCATCGACATGACCTTTTCAGCGACCTCGTCAGCCTCAGCCTTCGTCCATTTGGCGATGTTCTTGCGAACCTTTAAGACCGATACCGCCGAAACGGAGAATTCGGTCAGACCGAAGCTCATCAACAGCGGGATCATCATCGGGTTCGCGGCGGCTTCACCGCACATACCGACAGGGATGCCGGCGCGCACGCCATTCTCTATGATACTCTTTATCAAGCGTAAAACTGAGGGCTGGAACGGAGAGTACAGGTAGCCGACGTCGGAGTTACCGCGGTCACACGCCATCGTGTAGCCGGTCAGATCGTTGGTACCGATGGAGAAGAAATCGGCTTCCTTCGCCAGAAGATCGGCAATCACGCCGGAGGCGGAGGTCTCGGTCATCACGCCGACGGGGATGTTCTCGTTGAACTCGATCCCGGAGGAACGCAGGTCGGATTTCGCTTCTTCGACCAGCGCTTTGCCGGCTCTGAGCTCCTCGACCGCTGTGATCAGCGGGAACATGATGCGAACGTCGCCGAACGCGGACGCGCGCAGGATCGCTTTGATCTGGGACTTGAACATATCGCGGTTCTTCAGACAATAGCGGATCGCGCGGAAGCCCATGAAGGGGTTCTCTTCCTTTTCGAGCCCCAGATACGGGATCTCCTTGTCGCCGCCGATATCCAGCGTACGGATGATGAGGGGCTTACCCTTGAGCACAACAGCGGCGGTCTTGTACGCCTCGAACTGCTCGTCCTCGGTGGGCAGGGAGGTACGATCCATGAACAGGAACTCGGTACGGAACAGTCCGACGCCCTCGCCGTCCTTTTCCATCGCCTTGACAGCGTCCTTGGGGGTACCGATATTGCAGCACAGCTCGTATTCTTCGCCCGAAGCGGAAACGGTGGGCTTGCCGCGATAGAGCTCCAGCTCGCGCTTTTCTCTGAGATAGGTATCGCGCTTCGCGGTATACTCGGCGATCTCAGCCTCGCTCGGAGCGGTGACGACGTCGCCGGTAAAGCCGTCTACGATGATCTGCTCACCGGAGCTGAGCTGGGACAGCGCGTTCGGAACGCTGAGTACCGCAGGGATCTCCATCGCGCGCGCCAAGATCGCGGAGTGGGAGGTCTGGGAACCGGTCTCGGTGACGATACCGACGATGTTCTCTTTCTTGATACCGGCGGTCATCGAGGGGGTCAGCTCCTTGACGACCAGAACGGTGCCGGCGGGAGCGTCGCTGATCTTGACCTCCTGCACGCCGAGCAGGATCGACAGCAGGCTGTCGCGGATATCCTTGACGTCAGCCGCGCGCTGCATCGTCAGATCGTCGCCCGTCGCCGTGAACATATCAATAAACATCTGACAGATCTGCTCGACCGACGCCTCGGCGCACTGGTGAGCCTTGATCAGATTCTCGATCTCGCCTTTCATGAAGGGGTCGCTGATGATGGCGATGTGTCCCTCCAAAATCTCCGCTTCCTTGTCGCCGGTCGACTTGCGAACAGCGTCAGCCTGCGCCAGCGTATTGGCGGTAAACTGATCGATCGCGCCGTGAAAACGCGCGATCTCCGCGTCGACATCGGCGATCTCTTTCGCTACATACTCCAGCTTTTGGTCAACGATCAGCATCACTCTGCCGATACCGTAGCCCTCGGAAGCGCCTAAACCTTTCATCATATGTAATCACCTCTTATGCAATAATGGAACAGCCACCGCAAGGCGTAGTGTACACGCCCCGCGATGGCAGTGTGTCATAGCTTATTCGCCGAAGCCGCTCTCGATCATCTCGACCGCTTCAGCCAGCGCAGCCTCTTCGTCGGCGCCGTTGCAGACTACCTCGACCTCGTTGCCGCACTTGATGCAGGCAGCGATGATGTTCATCAAGCTCTTCGCGTTGACGTCCTTGCCGTTCACCTTGAGGGTAACGTCGCACTGATGCTTCATCATAGCGGCGGCAAATACATTAGCGGGGCGCATGTGGAAACCCTGCGCGTTAACGATAGTGACTTTCTTTGATACCATGGTACATCTCTCCTTTTATGGTATTGGAGGGGAAGGATCTCCCCTCCTTAGTTTCTATATCAAGCTTCTTTTTTGATGGGTCTTTTAAGGATAGCGAGCATCAGCATACCGACGACGGAGCCGATGACCAGCGCTAAGAAGTACATCAGCGGATTGCCGATGGTGGGCAGTACGAAGATACCGCCGTGAGGAGCCATCAAGGTACAGCCGAACAGAGCGGACAGAGCGCCTGCGACAGCAGAACCGACAACACAGGACGGGATGACCTGCAGCGGATGACCCGCAGCGTAAGGGATAGCGCCCTCAGTGATGAAGGACAGACCCATGACGAAGTTGACGGGACCGTTCTTTCTCTCTTCGTCAGTCCATCTGCTTCTGAAGATGGTGGTGGACAGAGCGATCGCGATGGGAGGAACCATACCGCCGATCATAACAGCAGCCATGATCAGGAAGGGGCCTTCGTTCTCGCCCATAACGCCGGTGCTTAAGAGACCGGCAGCGGTGACGTACGCAGCCTTGTTGAAGGGACCGCCCATGTCGATCGCCATCATACCGGCGAGCAGAGCGCACAGCGGAACGATCAGAGCGGGATTCTGAGCCATAGCAGAAACGCCGTTGGTCAGACCGGTGTTGATGATACCCATGATCGGGTTGACGGCGCACATCATGACGCCGACGATACCAAGTCCCGCAAGCGGATAGATCAATACGGGTTTGATACCCTCAAGAGCTCGCGGCAGATGGTCGCACGCCTTCTCGAGCATCTTCAACAGCCAGCCGGCGATGAAGCCTGCGAGCAGAGCGCCTAAGAAGCCGGAGACAGAATCGCTTGTGCCGCCGGGGGATGCAAAGGTCGAACCGGAAGCAGCCAGAGCGCCGCCGACAAAACCGACCAGCAGACCGGGACGGTCAGCGATAGACATCGCGATGAAGCCCGCAAGGATCGGGAGCATGAAGTTGAACGCTACGCCGCCGATGGTCTTGAACCAAGCCGCGACGGGAGTTGCGGAACCGAAGTTGCCGTCCTGGGGAGCGCCGGAGAGGGCGTCGATCAAGAACGCCAGAGCGATAAAGATACCGCCCGCGACAACGAACGGAAGCATGTGGGATACACCGTTCATCAAGTGCTTATAGAGCTTTCTGCCGAAGCTCTCGTTACCGCCCGCGTCAGAGCCGGCCGTTGCCTTCTTGTCGCTGTGGAATACGGGAACTTCTTTGTTGACGATCTTGTTGATCAGTTCCTCGGGCTTATGGATGCCGTCGGCAACCTTGGTGGAATAGACGGGCTTGCCGTCAAAACGCGCGGTCTCGACGCTCTTGTCAGCCGCGATGATGATACCGTCGCAGGCGGCGATCTCAGCTGCGGTCAGAACGTTCTTCGCGCCGCCGGAGCCGTTGGTCTCGACCTTAACGGAGATACCCATCTCCTTGCCTGCCTTCTGCAGCGCCTCGGCAGCCATGTAGGTGTGAGCGATACCGGTCGGGCAGGCGGTAACAGCGAGGACCTGATAACCGTCGGTCTTAGCGGCGGGAGCAGCGGCAGCTTCCTCGGGGAACTGAGCGGCTTCCTGCTTGTCGATGATGTCTAAAAACTCCTTGGGGGTCTTTGCTGCCTTGAGCTTAGCGGTGAAGTCCTCGTGCATGAGCATCTGCATCAGTCTTGCGAGAACCTCCAGATGAACGTCGCCGTCCATCGTAGCAGCGATCATGAAGATCAGCTTGCAGGGTGCGCCGTCGGGAGACTCGTAGTCTACGCCGGCGGGCACGGTGATCGCCGTCAGAGCCGGAGCCTTGACAGCCTCGCTCTTCGCGTGAGGGATCGCGACCTCCATACCGATGGCTGTCGTGCCCATCTCTTCACGTTTGAGGATGCCCTCCTTGTAAGCGGCTACGTCCTTGAGGTTTCCGCACTTTTCGTGCAGCTTGACCAAGCAGTCGATCGCGTCGCTTTTTGTTGAAACCTTAGCACCCAGTTGGATGCCGTCGGCTTTCAGCAAATCAGTAATACGCATAAATACTCTCCTTTCGATTTATTTCTGTATTTGCTAATTACTATTTGATGCCGGTTTGTTCAAGACTCAAAACCGACAGAAAAACCATTATAACTGGGCGAAAACCTCGTCGATCTTCGCTCTGGTCGCAAGCCCCGGCAGGAAGGAGGTCGCGTTGCCGCAGGCGGAACCGAGCTTTAAGGCATAGCCGTAGTCGCCGGTTTTCTGATAGCCCGCTACAAAGCCCGCTACCATCGAATCGCCCGCGCCTACCGTATTGAGGACAGGCTGCTTTAGAACGCCGCAGGTGTGCTTCTCGCCGTTTTCGTCGATCAGCATCGCGCCCTTGCGTCCCAGAGATACCAGCACGTTGCGCGCGCCCATCTCCTGCAGCTTCTTCGCGTACTTCTCACAATCCTGCTCGTTCTCGACCGTTGCGTGGAAGATCTCCGCAAGCTCCATGCGGTTGGGCTTGATGAGGAAGGGATGCGCACTCAGCGAGTTGACGAGCAGCTGTCTGGTCGCGTCAACGACGATCATGATCTTTCTGTCCTTAACGCGCTCGAGCATTCTCTCATAAATATCGTCGGGGCAGGTCTTGGGGATACTGCCCGCGAGAACCAGCGTATCGCCGTCCTGAATGCGGTCGAGCTTCTTCATCAGCTCTTCGAGAGCCTCAGGGGGGATATCGGGACCTTGACCGTTGATCTCGGTCTCACCGCCGGACTTGATCTTGATATTGATACGCGTAAAGCCCTCTTTCAAGCGGATGAACTCGGTGCGGATACGGCTGTTCTTGATACCGTTTTCGATCGCGTCGCCCGTAAAGCCGGCGATAAAACCGAGGGCGGTGCTGTCGAGGTCAAGCTCCGCGAGCACCTGGGAAACGTTGATACCCTTACCGCCGTAGTAGAACTCTTCGGAATCGGTACGGTTGGTCACGTTGGAGCGCATGTTGGTCATGCGGACGACATAGTCGATGGAAGGACTGAGTGTCACGGTATAAATCATTTCTTTACCTCCTTGACGATGGTTTTCTCACTGTATTTGTTATCCGGGCATGTATCGGTGATGATACAGCCGACTTTTAACGGAGCAAAGGTGGCGGCGCAGACCTTGCGGAACTTCGTGTGATCCGCCAGCACAAAGGTCATGTAGCTGCTCTGCACGGCGGTCTCTTTGATACCGGCTTCTTCGATATCGGGGGTCGTGAACCCGGCGTTCAGATCGATGCCGTTCGTACCCATAAAGGCTTTGGTAAAATTCAGACCGGCGATGCTTCTCACGGCGTAGTTGCCGATGACCGCTTCGGTCAGCGGTTTCAATTTGCCGCCGATGATATGGGCGTTGAGCCGCTTTTGGATCAGCTTCTGCCCGTGGATGATACCGTTGGTGACATATGTCGCGCGGCGGTTCTCGATGAAGTCGATCAGCCGCGATGTCGTCGTACCCGCGTCGATGTAAACAAAGTCGTCATCGTGGATCAACGTGGCGGCATACCGCGCGATCGCGGTCTTTTCCTCGCTCATCGTCAGAGCGCGGTTGGCGACATCCGTTTCAAAGATACCGGAGCTTTGGGTCAGTGCGGTGGCTCCGCCGAAAACCTTGTTCAGCTTTCCCATCTCCGCCAGCGCGTTCAGATCGCGGCGGATCGTGGACTCGGAGATATGCAAAAGCGCCGACAACTCCGCAACGGTAACGGCGTTTCGGTCATTCAGAAGCTGTAAAATCAGTTGATACCTTTCCTCGGTCAACATGAAGCTCACCTCTTGATCAAATTATACCATGCAATCAATCAAAGTCAAGCAAATTCAATCATTTTCTGTCACTAAATATCCGATTTGTGAATAGTAATTAAAATATTTTTTGCTTTTTATATATAATGTACAAGCGCCTTCTTGACCGATTGCGCAAGTTTGCTCATTTTGAGAAAAAAAGAAAGAAGCCCGCGGTTTTTTTACGGACTTCTCTGTCTATTTCTCTTTTTTCAGATCTGCTTCGCCGTTGAACTTGCGCGCGACGTTCAATCCGGTTTTCATCACGGCGCCGCGCTGCACGATGGAAGAGCCGAACTTGCCGCGCAGGGCGTCGACGGTCTTGTCCAGTGCTTCGTCACGCTTGTCATCGAGCTGCTGCTCCTCGCCGAACAGCGAGAGCTGTACGCCGGCTGCAGCTTCCTTCGTGAGGTTCGAAAGGGCGATCCCCATCAGCCGCAGCGGTCGACGATCCTTCCAAAGCTCAGCTAAAAGCTGTTTCGCCACCTCATAGACCGCGTTGGTGGTGTCGATCGGCGCGCTGAGCTGACGCTGGTGGGAGCGATTCTTGAAATCGAGGTAACGGATGGTCACGCCGACGTTGAACGCCTTTGCCCCGTCGCGGCGCATATGGCGCGTGGCGCTGTCAGCCAGCGCGAGCAGGATCGCGTTGGCGGTCTCGATATCGCGTACGTCATCCTCCAGGGTGACCGAATTGCTATAGCCCTTAGGCTCTTCGGGCTGAGCGCGGACAGGCGACGGGTCGATCCCGTTCGCATAATTATGCGCCTGTATACTGTTTTTATTGCCGATAATTCCTTTAAGGAAATTTAGATCCGCTTTCGCAAGTTCTCCGATCGTGCGGATCCCGACCTCGTTGAGCTTCTTCGTCGTCGAGCCGCCGACGAACAGCAGATCGCGCACGGGGAGCTTCCACATCTTTTCGGGGATCTCGCGGTCGAACAGCGTATGCACCCTGTCGGGCTTTTCAAAGTCGCTCGCCATTTTTGCGCAAAGCTTGCTCTCCCCTATCCCGACGTTGACGGTAAAGCCCAGCCGTTCGCGGATCGTGTCCTTGATCTCATAGCCGAGGGCGATCGGATCGGGATAGATATGCTGTGTCCCGGAAAAATCGAGGAAGCACTCGTCGATAGAGAACTCCTCCACCACCGGCGCGTAGGAGCGGCAGATGTCCTTAAACGCTTTGGAGCAGGCGGAATAGAGCCGAAAATCGGGCGGCGCGATCGTCAGCGACGGACATTTGCGCAGTGCGAACGCGATCGGTTCGCCGGTCTTGATATTGAACTGTTTCGCGGGGATGGACTTCGCCAGCACTACGCCTTTACGCGATTCGGGACTGCCGCCGATACACGAGGGGATCAGCCGCAGATCGGGTTCGCCTCGCTTGACGCGCCGCGCCGCTTCCCACGAGAGGAAGGCGCTGTTGACGTCCACATGAAAAATCAATCGTTCCATAATTCACTCCGAAAATCTCTACCCTTATTATAGAACATATCTTCTAGCTACGCAAGCGTTTTGAAGAAAAAAGGGATTTTTCTTTCTGCTACTTGACACCGCCGGCGGAAAGGGGTAAAATAGGATAGTCAAAATAAACGGAGGCTTAGCTCAGCTGGTGAGAGCGCCTGCTTCACACGCAGGAGGTCACTGGTTCAAGTCCAGCAGTCTCCACCAAATAACAAAAGACCCCACTGTTTAAGCGGGGTCTTTCTTTTTATGTGCGTTTTTTGTGCATTACTTCATCATTGCAAGAGCCATTTCAAGAGCTTCTTTCTCTTTCGGGTTCTTCGCTTCGTTCTTCATGTTCTCGATCTCGCTGTGGGACGTTACATATTAAGATGAACGCTTATTGTGTTAATTCACCTTTCCGGATCCATGGCACTTCGGACATGTACCCAAGCCTCTGCAGTCCTCGCACAAATTCTTTGAATCTGTGACATACGGATTATTGACCCGTCCGGATCCATAGCAGGAAGGACAAGTACCCAAGCCCAGACAATAGCTGCATTTTTTCTGATTCGCATTCGGTGTTGGCTGCACAGGCTGGTTGTTACCGCCGTTACCGGGTACAGCTCCGCCGTTTCCGGATCCCGAGCCGGATTCAAACTGACATTTAGGTCCGTAGCTGACGACTCCCACACCTTGACTGTAAGAAAAAACAACATTGTTCTTCTCGACCGATCCGTTGAAGACATACACCAGCTCAAAATCGTTTTTGTACTGCTTCTCTGCCGCTGTGTCCTCTTTAAACCCTTTAGTCTTTAAATATTCCGCATATTGCTTAAACTGATTTCCCGATACCGTGCCATTGTATATTTCTGTAATATCGTTAGATTGAGACGTTTGTACATTGTCCGGATTAATGCCGAATTTCACCGAAAACTTTTGAATCGATTGTTTACCGGCGTTACTACCTGTATCGGATGCGACATCGGACGCCGGAGTCGACACGACATCTGACGAGGGAGCGGGAACCGGGCGCGGTACGACTCTTCTGCAGGCGCAAAACAGAAACAGAACGGAACACAGCAGTAAAATCAGAATTCCTTTTTTCATCATAAATCTCCTCCTAAGTTACAATAATAAAGGCGTACGACTTGAAGTCCGTACGCCAAAATAACACAGTGCCCCAAATCGCCGTCAACAGTTTTGTGATGAATATCTACGCATAACCGGAGTCAGCGCCGTGGAGCCTGTGCTGTTTTACATATACAAAAGCACTGACCTGATCAATATGGTAGAAAGCTTTGATACGATCACAAAACTATCAGCGACTTTAATGTAGCATATTTTTCCAAAAAACGCAATAGTTTTTGCATTATAATTCTACAAAAGATCAAAAAGCTTCGGCCAAAGGTTTCCCGACGGGATGAGGGATCGTCATCCCGGCGAGGAAGCGCCGGATATAGGTCGCGTCGACGATCTGCAACTCGCCGTCGCCGTCCGCGTCGGCAAGCTGTTCGTCAAACGCCGTGACCGTCATATTGACGTTTCGGCGCTGTATCGCGGTGACGTCCATCGCGGTCACCTCACCGTCGGTATCGGCGTCGCCGAGCAGCCGCTTTTCGCTTTTCGATGACGGCGTAGGCATATCGGCGGGCGCTTCCCGGTCAAAGAGCCGCCACGCCAGCTCCGGATAGTCGATGAAAACGTTGCGGTTGCCCTGTACCTCTCCCACCAGATCGTTGCGGCGCATCTCCCATGTATCGACGGGGTCGCTTTCGCACCAGCTGAGCAGGGTATCGAGGCTCTCGACCGCCTTTTTGCCGTTGTCGGTGCTGTCTTTCTCCTGCGCGGGGAGCAGATCGGAAGAGAGATCCGAGTACAGATTCGGCTGTTCCCATCGGCAGTAGACGTACAAGAGGATACGCGCGACGTCGCCTTTGACGTCATCCTTGCACTCAAAGAGGTCGGCTGAGGAATGGACGAGATAACAGACCTCGTCCCCCACTTTGCCCTCTTTATACCCGCTCGTATATACGCCGCGGATATTACCGAAGGTATGGTCGCTCTTCGCGGAGTTGACGGTGCTGAGCGCGGGACGCAGATGGTGCAGATCCGATCCGCCGTTTTTGGTTTGGAAGGATGCGCGGCTCTTCGGCCAGACATGCTCACGGTTCAGCGAAGCGCCGTCGGCGTTGCCGGGGATATCGGAATAGAACATCACATAGGTATCGCTGCCGCTGACAGCGTCGGTGCTGTTCCAAAAGTAAGCCAGAGAATTGGTACCGTAGCCGGAATAGACGGTGTAGTGGGTATGGGTCGACGCCATCAGAGAGTGCAGCTGCGAAAACAGCGGATTGTGCTGCATCGCTCGGTAGCTGTCGGAGGTATCCGCCGCGCCGGAAAGCTTCGATAATTCTTCATAAGAATTATCGTCGTGATAGTATTCCTGCGCCGCCTGTGACAGGGCTGTACAAACTTCGTGCCGCGGCTGATCATTCGGCTGCGGCAGTTCGCCCAGCGCCGCCGCTTGCGGAACAAAGAAGATTACCGCGGCGAACGCAATCATAACAGAGATCAATGATCGAATTTTCATGTTGTTTCCTTTTTTTCATATATTGAGCGGTTGAGATTGCCACGTCGCTTACGCTCCTCGTAATGACTGATGGAATGACGTTGACCTTATCATAACGACCGATATAACAATGCGCCGCACCGAAAAGCATGGGTGCGGCGCGATATGTAGCTGTATGAATCATGCGGTGGGCGGCAGCTCGTTGAAAGCGTTCGAATATTGCTTTCCGGGCTGAGGCTCAGCGCCGCCCTTTGCGGTCATCAGATCGTGGCAGGTGACCAGCTGGAAGCCGCGGTCGATCAGCTCGGGAACCATCCGCTCTACCGCGTCGGCGGTCGAATCGTAGATCTCGTGCATCAGGACGATATCGCCGTCCTGCACATTATCGACGACGGCATGATAAACAGCGTCAGCGTTCTTGGAGCTCCAATCCTGGGTGTCGATCGACCAGTAGTACGCCGGCATATTCTCCGCCGCGCACTCCTGCAGGATCGTGCCCGTCGTCATGCCGCCCGGCGAACGGAAGCAGGTGGGATACTGTCCGCAGACGTTGTAGATCTCGTTGCTCGCCTTGCTGATATCCTCGGGCGTGACCTCCTTCCCGTAGTGGGCGTGGTTCCATGTATGGTTGCCCAGCTCCATCTTCAGCTTGACCTTGCGCTGCAGATTTGCCGCGCGCTCGGTGACGTTACAGCCGACCATAAAGAAGGTCGCCTTCGCGTTATACTGCTCCAGTACGTCGAGGATCTTCTCGCCGGAGCCTCCGTCGAGCGGGCCGTCGTCAAAGGTGAGGGCGATCATCGGCTTGTTGGGATCGATCGCGCTGTCGAGCTTTTGATCGGGCGCTTTCGGCTTAGCGGGCGTATCCTCCGCGACGACCTTCACGCTCTGCTCCGCGCCGGGATCGCCGCGAAGCTGATCCTGCGGCGTATAGTACGACGACATGCGCACGGTGTAGGTCGCGTTCACTTCCAGTCCGGTGATATCGGTCTTGCGGTCATCGCCGGCAGAGAAGGTCAGCGTAGTATCGGCGGTGTACTCTCCGCCGTCCTTTTTATACTCGAGGATATAACCCTCGGCCTTAACGTTCTCGCTCCAATCGACATGGATCTCGCCCTTTTTGGTCGACATGATATTCGTGATCTCGGGAGCGTCGGGCTTCGTCCAGATCGCGGGCAGCTTTGTCGGCTTGCCGATATCCTTGCCCGAGCGCACAGCGGTGACGCTGAAATTGTAGCGAGCAGCCTGCTCGAGATCGGAGACGGTGATCTCACAGGTGTCCGGATCATCGATCAGCTGATACTCTTGATAATCCTCGGACTCGCCCTGTGACATCAGCACATGGTAACCCTCGGCTTTCTTCGCCTTGTCCCACGACAGAGCGACCTGCCGAGCGGCGACCTGCGTCGTTTTCAGTTCTTCGACATTCACGCCGCCCGAAGCGGACGATACGATCGCAATCAGTCCCGACAGCAAGCCTACCACAAAGACGATCAGAACGCCGATGATGATCGCGCGGCGCGCCGTACGAGGCAGCTTATAATGCGGCTGATCGGAGGACGGACGCGGAGAACGCGGGCGAGGGCTGCCGGACGCGTTTGACGGCCTGCGGCTGACGGTGCGATAGGTCTCGCCTTGACGATCGTTTCTGTCATAATTGTCGCCGCTTTCAAAATCGTAAAACTCGCGCTCACGCTGTGTCCTGCGCGCACTGCCGATCGAATTCCGCTGCGCGGATCCGCGCGGACGGCGGTTTCTGTTTGGCTCGTTCCCGCCGCTTATTCCCCTGTCGGCAGAACGATACGTATTTTGTTTTTCGGAATCAGAATAGATTTCTTCGTACTCCCGAAAGAAATCATCAGAATATTTGCTCATCTTCATCCCCGTATATCCATAATTATCTTCATTATACTGTATCTATATCACGCCATATTTACATGTAAGAAATATTATCAGATTTTGTCGGAAAAAGAGATAAAATAATACAGCTGATCAGCTTGTGGCTCTGACCGGCTGTATCAAAATTTACAGATCGTTTCCTCGGGTGATGATCTCGACCCACTCGACCGGACCGACCGCGCCGTTCTGCTCGATACCCAGCTGTTGCTGCAGGGCGATGACAGCGCGCTTTGTCTGTGAGCCGAAGATACCGTCGACAGCGATCTCGGGGATCGCGGGATCGGTGCGCGCGATACGGCTGAGATAGGTCTGGATCACTCTGACCTCTTCTCCCCTATCGCCCTCGACCAAAAACCGCCCGGGATAAGGCTCGCCGATCGCGCTTTGGTAGTTGAGGGGCAGGTCGGCGACCGCGTTGCGATATTCGCGCTCGATGGTGTAATAGGTGGACAGGTCGACGACGCCCGTCACAGGGAGACCGTACTCGTTCTGGAAGGTGAAGACCGCGTCGCGCGTCAGCTCGTCGAAGAAGCCGTTGATCGGGATCGGCGGCAGCTGGGGATAAAAGTACCCGAGAAACGCCAGATAATACTGCAACGCCTCGACCTCAACGCCGCTGTCTCCGAGCGACAGCTGAGTTCGGAACACGCGCTCCACCTC
The DNA here is from genome assembly GCA_902790985.1 of uncultured Ruminococcus sp. Classification (GTDB taxonomy): domain Bacteria; phylum Bacillota; class Clostridia; order Oscillospirales; family Acutalibacteraceae; genus Ruminococcoides. The sequence goes on along the minus strand of CADAUE010000016.1, from coordinate 4,401 downwards.
GGGGATGGTCAGCCCCTCGCTGGTCAGCTCCGACAGACGTTTGACCGCCGCGTAGATCTGCTTGATCTTGTACCACGTCGCCTTGCCGACGATGCCGTCGGCGGTTAGGTTGAAGATGCGCTGAAAGGCTCTCACAGCCGTTTCCGTCTCACCGTCAAAGACGGAGGTCGTCGAGGTCACGGCGGGGATCGCCGGATAATTGCGGCGGATGCGGTTCAGCTCATTTTTGATCGTGCGGACGTCGTCGCCGAAGGAGCCGCGCGATAAGGCAACCCCCGGATATGACTGGGTTTTGTCGGTCAAGGGCGCGTTCTCCACGATCTCGATCTCGTCGCCGTAGTAGTACTTCAAGATATCCAAGGTCGAATACCCCTGCTCGGCAAGATCGACCGTGCCCCACTGGGACAGACCGCCGCACTGCGTGATCCTTCCGTCACAGAACTTCGCCGCCAGCGGTTCGATCGACCCCACGCGGCGGATGTAGTTGTTGAAGATCTCATCGACGATCAGGCTGACGGTATCAAAGACCTCGCCGTCCTTGACATAGGCATGGTCATAGCGCGTATCGTTGGTGATGTCGAAATCATAGCCGCGGCTGGGATAATACTCGGTATAGACGCGGTTGAGGGTATAGGAGATCTGGGCGAGGATATTTGCCCGCAGCGCCGCGGGCGGCCAGTTCGGATAGATCTCCGAGGACGCGACGTTCTTGATATAGTCCGTAAACCGCACGGTCACATTCTCCGCGCTGCTGTTCGGCGCGCCGAGGTGGACGGTGATGAAGCTCGGGATCGTCGGAAGCTCAGCCATCTTCTCTCTCCCCCGTCAACGGCACTAAGGAAACGGGCAGGATGGTCTCGGTCTTGTCGTGGATGACGACGGCGCAGTCGGACATCTCTTGAAAATCGGGATGGAAGATCGTCACCAGATACTCCGCCTCGGGCAGCTGAGCGGATTCAAAATTCAGCGTGCTTTCGAAACTCCGCGCGGGCAGCACCATGTTGTCCACGATCCCCGAGATATCGGTCACGTCGTTATACAGGCTGTAACGCACGCCGTTATAGATCTGGGACACATCGACCAGTACGTTTTTCAGCGGAAAAGCGCCGCGCGCGACGCTGATCTGCACCTTTAGCGTACCGCGTCCCGGGTACTCTTGCAAGTAGGCTTCGTACTCCTGTCGAAACGGCGTCTCACCCTTTTGGATCGTATGCGGCGGGGCATAGATCTCGTCGGGCTTTATATCGCTGCTCAAATAATCTTTGTACATAAAATCCCCCTTTTACCGCTATTATATGAAAGCTGCATAAACAAGATGATAAAAAAGTAGTAAAAACTAACATTTTATTCTCCTTCTCCACTTGAATTGTTTTCAACAGTTTAGTATAATAAAAATGAAAGATTCTCTAAAAATACGATTCCATATTTTCGGGTATGAACAGATGATAATTTTTCATTGAGGAGGAAAGCAATGAAGATGAAAAAATGTCTGAGTATGATACTGGCGATCGTCATGATCGCCACGATGATCACATCGCTCCCGATCACAGCGAACGCGGTAGATGTTGACACGGCGGGGACCGCGGAGGACACTGTCATAGACGTCAGTACGGCAGACGAATTAAAAGCCGCTTGTACTGAAATCAATACAAACGGCGGTAATTACACCATCAACCTAACCGACGATATCGAAGGCTATCAAGTCTCAATCACAAAGAGCGACGCGGTCGTCACCGTCATCGGTAACGGGCACACGGTCTCTTCTTCTGAATCGGCTGTATATGTAGCCAATGGCGCGACAGTCAATCTGGGCGACGGGCAATCGGAATTGATTTTGACAAGCGTCGACAATAACGATACCGCAGGAATAGTCGATATTCAGTACGATTCCTTTTGCAATATGTATGACAAGGTTACGTTGAAGGATCATAAGGGCGACAACTACTTTGGCGGCGGCGTTACGGTAAAAGGCGGCACTTTTCATATGTACGGCGGTACGATTGAGAACTGCGGAATCGGCAGTGGCTCGGTATGCTACGGCGGCGGTGTTGCTGTAATTGCCGGAGGCAGTTTTATTATGGATAACGGTACTATAACAAAATGCTACGTTCGGTCAGACTATACCGATGAGTATGACCCCAATCGTTGCTTTACCGCTATGGGCGGCGGTGTATTCGTTACCGCCGGCTCCTCTTTCACTATGAACGGAGGTACGATCAGTAACTGCGAGGCAACCAATATGGGCGGCGGCATTGCCATGGCAAGCTCGGACAGCATGTCAGATCAAGATGAATGGGATTTATATAGGATGGGCAATCCAAAGAGTAATGTAACCATCAACAACGGCACAATCTCAGGAAATAAGGCATGGCTGGGTGCGGGTATTTTTGTCTCGGGTTATTTTTACGCCTTTTCCAGCGCGTTTGAAATGTATCCGCAGGGAACCGGATTAACAGATAACCCCGGCTTATATATAAACGGCGGCACGATCGAACAAAACGAAGCCGAAGATATGGGTGGCGGTATCTTAGTCGCTATGATTAAATCTGCTGCCAAAATTCAAATCCATAACGCATTTATTTCAAGCAACAAAGCCGACAACGGCGCAGGTATTGAGAGCTTTGGCTACTGGACACAAATGGACATCGACGGCTGTACCATCTCCGACAATTCGGCGGTAACAAAAGGCGGCGGAATTATGTTATCGACTAACGGCTCAGGCGGGTATACTAACCTGAAAAACACCACAGTCATCGGCGATACCTCGGGTGACAAAGGTGCAGGCGTCTATTATGATACTAACTCTAAGCTCAATATTTCCGGCGCAAACATAATACAGAACAACACATATAACGGAAAGCAAAACAATCTTAATATTTTGAGCCTATCAAAGCCCGTTTATGTCAACGGCGATCTGACCGGCTCACAAATCGGTCTGTCCGATCCCACCCTTTGGGATGACAATTTATCAGACGAGGATGCTCAAGCTGTTTCAACAGATTATCTGACAAGCGGATATAAAGCATATAACACTGCGAACCCCTCGAACTTCTTCACATCGGATCACGAGACTTGGGTTGCAGACTACTCCGATGTAAACCCCAACGAAGTCCGGCTGGTTCGCAAGACGACTGTCGACTACCACATCAACAACCAAACTATCGCTGACGCGAAGTATGAGGGCAAGGATATCTTCACCGATGAGATCAAGGCGGCAAATGCAAATCTTGAAGTCGTAGTCGGCGAGACGATCGACGAATTCTACACCGTCCCCGAGGTCGTCCCGACCGCGCAGAACAGCTGTCCCTATATCTTCAAGGGCTGGTACTACGATAAGGCTAACGACGATGACTCACACCCCGTTGTTTTCGACACGGACATCTATACCGCGGGGCGCGATATCTACGCGCATTGGATCACGGTCGAGGATAACATCGCAAGGGACCCCGACGATCCCTACAGTCCGAATAAATACGGCGGCTTTGACCTGGCGGGCGTACAGATCCGCAGGGGCGTTATCGACACGAATTTCGGCGAACAAGAGATGCCCGGCGGTATGCGCTTCATCACCTCGCTGAGCAAGAAGGTCGTCAACGAGATCAACAAGCTCAAGTCGGGTGGTAACAACATCGAATACGGCTATGTTGCCGCGACCGATACCAACAAGGGCTGGATCAATTATCATAACGCTAACAGCCATAAGCTGCAATATGTCAGCGAATCCGCAAACGGAAGCGACACATCTTCTTCCAAGGCGCCGGATGAAACCTACTTCGGCTTTGCGAAGAATGTGAACTGCACTTCCAAAGAATCCAACAACAGCGACAACAGCAACTATGTCGCACGGGATCACCGCAGCTACGACGGCTATCTGCTCTACACCCTCGTCGTCACCTATGAGGGAGCTACCGTCGCTGACAAAGCCAAAAACATACTCGCCCGCCCATACATCCACTATACCGACGCGAACGGTCTGGAGCGTGTCGCGTACAGCGAGTACAACGGAGTATCCCACAAGCTCGGCGGATGCTACACGAATTATGACTCCGTCGTAAAAATATCGCTGTAGTGAAAGGGAGGTTAACCATGAAGGAAATATATAAAAAGCCCGTATTAAAGCTCACGGAATTTGACAGTGAGGACGTCATCACGACCTCCGGTCTATTACCAACAGATCGTCATAATGCCTACGGGATTTTTAACGAGCTGGATGGAAGCAGCAGCAGACCTGCACCCCCCGGCGATTGGTTTGCTTGATCAACGGCATCAAAAAAAGGGTTGTCACACAAAAATGTGACAACCCTCAGTTTGTCGAAAAAGTCCAGCGAGAGCTGGGCTTTTTGTTGTATCTATGGTATAATAGAAATGGTGATGAAAGATGTTGGAAAAGAACGTGAATAA
>CADAUE010000015.1 GCA_902790985.1 uncultured Ruminococcus sp. | reverse complement strand
GTCAAGAAGAACGGTCAGGTCGACGTCAATACCAGCCGCTACTTCAACGAGGAAATGACCAAGGGTTATTTCACTCCCGGCGTTTATTACTTTGACGCTGAGGGTAAGATGATCCTCAAAAACGGCGTCGTCGACGGTGTGTACTATGAGAATGGTTCTATCGTCAAGGGATTGGGGCTGATCCAATACAACGGCGCGTTCTACTATGTCAAGAAGAACGGTTATGTCGACGTCAATACCAGCCGCTACTTCAACGAGGGAATGACCAAGGGTTATTTCACTCCCGGCGTTTATTACTTCGACGCTGAGGGCAAGATGATCCTCAAAAACGGCGTGGTCGACGGTGTGTACTATGAGAACGGATCCATCGTCAAAGGACTGGGGCTGATCCAATACAACGGCGCGTTCTACTATGTCAAGAAGAACGGTCAGGTCGATATCAGCACCACTCGCTACTTCAATAAGGATATGACCAAGGGCCTTATCCCCGTCGGATTGTACGCCTTTGACGAGACCGGAAAAATGATCCTGTAACAGGATCATAGAATTTGATAGAATCGGAAAGGGACATTATGAAAAAATTATTAGCAACTTTGCTGCTTTGCCTTATGGTATTTTCTATTATGACAGGCTGTACCAACAACCAAACCTCCGCTACTCCCGACGAGACGGACGATGTCGTTTTGGAAACGGAAGCTCCTGTGACCCTTTATGAGATCAAGACCGACTACGCGACGCTGAAGTTCCCCGAAAAATATAAGGATGACGTAGACATCAACATAGAGAAAGAGCCTTATACCGTCAGCTTCCTTTCGGATGATACGCTGCTCTTCACGCTTGGATTCAACGGCGGCGAGGGCGATGTGATCGGAACGCTTGTGAGCAATTCGGGCAATACGGTTGTAAGAGTGAATCTTCCTGTTCTTGATACGAAAGCGTCAAACTATGATAAGCTATCTGAGATCCAGGAGCAGCTGAGCGTGATCCTGACCTCTTTGCGTAAGGATTATCAGTTTGTCGACGGACAGGTCACCGGCGAGAAAGAAGAAGTCTATCAGATCGAAACAAGCACAGTTCCCTTATACTATCCTGTCAAATGGAAGGATAAGGTCACGGTTACATCGTCGGGCAACACGGTGAGATTTTCGTCTTCCGATAAACCGCTCTTCGATATCGTGTTTGGTGAGGGCGACGGTATCGTTGTCGGTTCTTATAACGGTACGGAGGTCAAGATAGTCGACTATCCGCTGGAGGATGAGGAAATGAAAAATATGCAGGAAGACGTCAACGTGATCTTGACACACCTGCAGGAGGAGGACGGTTTTGTCCTCGCAAAGGGTTGATCCTGTTTTGGATACAAGAAGTGTGATTGGGGTTTTGATTCCGATCCTTCGGGAAGAGATCTGCGGCGTGAAAGCAGAGAACGGATCGCTCGATGAAGAAACGCTCCGCACAGTATCAACAACGGCTAAGAAGCACGACGTACTGCATTTGGTTGCGGATCACCTGATGAGATACCGTGTGTGCGGCAGCAGCGAGCTTCTTGAGATCTGTAAAAGAGAGAAAGCGATGGCGCAATACCGGTATATCCACCAGAATTTAGCTTTGACAAAGGTCAGTGAGCTTTTTGAGGCGGAGCATATCGAGTTTATTCCTCTCAAAGGCGCCGTTACCCGTGATTTGTATCCCGAGCCATGGATGCGCACTTGCTCTGATATCGACATTCTGATCCGACAGTCTGATGAAAAAAAGGCGGTGGATCTCCTGCAGGAAAAGCTGAACGCAAAACACGCTTTTACCGGATCGCATGACATCGTATTCAACCTTTTCTCAAACGTCAGGCTGGAACTGCATTATCGGTTAATGGAGGAGAATCGCGCGAACCATGCCTTTGAGGTGCTGTCGGATGTTTGGCAATATGCTCTGGGCGATACCTGCCGCAAACGGCTGCGTGATGATATGCTGTACTTCTATCATATTGCGCACATGGCAAAGCACTTCGAAGGAGGCGGATGCGGCATTCGTCCTTTCATTGATCTGTGGCTGATGAATCATCGGAAAGATTTTGACAGATCGGCTCGACGAAAACTCCTTGAAAAGGGAGGCCTGAGTGTCTTTGCGGAAAAGGCAGAAGCGATTTCCGAAAAATGGTTTTCCGGAATGGAACCGGAAGAGGATCTCGTTTTGATCGAGAATTATATTCTCAGCGGCAACAGCTTCGGCTCTATGAAACGCAGCCTTTCCATCCGTAAAAGGCGGCAGGGTAAGAAGGGGTATGTCGTTTCGAGAATGTTTGTGGATTATGATTATCTGAAGAAGATGTATCCCGTATTGGAGGATCACCGCATCTTGTTCCCGGTATTTGAGGTAGTTCGCTGGTTTCGGTTCTTTGAAGTGAAAAGCCGCCGGCATACTGCCAAGGAGCTTCGTATCTTGAAACAGGATATCAGTGACGAGGAGTATTCTGTCTTGCGACAGATGGGTCTGTGATCCACGTTACTAGAGTCACACTGGCTTTTTATTGCTACTTAGTATAAATCATGAGCCGGATATGCGCTGTGCATATCCGGCTCATTTTACGTATCAATGCGTTTGGTGAAGATCACCATCCGCATACCGCTACGTAGGTACCCGCGCGGAGAGTATAGGTGGATGAAGAAAACATGCTGATCACGCCGCTGCTGCTGACGTTGATCGCACCGGGAGTATTATCCTGTGTGTCTGTGACGGATTTAGACAGGGCGACGCCTGACAGCGCTCCGCTGGAGCCGTATCGTCCGTATAGACCTGTATATCCTTTGTCGGTGACGATCTCGTGGTTGGTTGCTATGGAAAGCGAGGTGTTGTTGGAATTTAGATAGGGTGTAACGCGCATAAACGCTACCATAAATGTACTGTCGTTTCTGTGAGCAGCAATCTCAGGATCGCCGTCGGGGTTGAAGGCAATATATCCGAAGTCCGCGTCCGATTCCAGCGTTTTGGTAAAGGATCGTGAGTTTTGTGAGCCGGACGGAACGTTGACCGTAACGCTCGAGTAACCGTCTGCGTTATCCGATGTAGCGTTGTAGGTACCGTTTGCGGTGATCAGCTTTGTGATCAACGTCGGAGCTTGTGAACTGACATTGACGTTTGCTGACGCGTACTGCGCTACATCATAAGTACCGTTTGCCGAGATATTCTTTGTGCCGCTAGGAGTGGTACCGGTCTCGATATCCCCGATATTCTGTGCCATGGCGGCAAAGCTATCCGAAGCCGCGGTAGGTACGCCTTTGCCGGTAATCGCCGCCGCGATCGCGACCTTGCCATTACCGGCAGACGTAAAAAGCTCGTTGATCGCGGCGACGACAGAGCTTTTGTCTTCTGTTGCGAGCGCTTTGAGACTGCCGAGTTTTTCTTTGAGTTCTCTGTAGCTTACTTTTTCCAACGCCATCTTAATCCTCCTTTCCGCCTGCTAAGCAGTGATAGATGGTCTTGGCAATCTTGATCTGACCCGAGGTCGCGGGATGAACGCCGTCGCGGATATCCTCGTTCGTATCAAGATCCAAATTGACGCCCAGCACCGTCACTTGACCGTCAGCGCGGTAGTATTCCCTAAGCAGGGCGTTGTAGCGGATCGTGTTGTAGCGGTAGAGCCACTCCGCCTGTGTGCCGTGATATTTATCGGCAAAGGTACTGCCGTCGCTGTTGGGAGGGATGACTAAATCGAGGATGATCTGTGTCGTTTGAGAGTAGGTTTTGATCGACGTGACCATCGTATCGATATATCCGAGAGTCACATCGCCGTTGTACTCGCCGAGGTCTTTAGAGATCAGATCGTTGATCCCCAGCTGGATGAACACCGCGTCGACATGGGAGTAGTTTTGCTGCGCCATGTAGTAGGAAAAGTCGAACGAATCCGTGTTCCAAAAGGGGTTTACGACGCTGCTCTTTGACGCCGTGGTCGCATAATCCTCCGCCTTCCAGCCGCTTCGTCCTTCATGATGATTGCCTGCTTCACCTCGTGTTCCGAGAAGCGTCAGCTCAGAGTCGGTCTCGTCGTACAGCGCTTTGAGCTGTGCCGGGAGCGCGTTATCCTGTTCAACGGTACTGTCACCGATCAGCAGAACGGTTGCAGAGGGAGCGTCAGAGGAGGTCACGTATAGCTCAAGATTGCCGTACTCGACGATTCTGTAGCTGTCGTCGCAGATCGCGTAGGGAATATTCATTCCGCCGTCGCCCGAACAGGAGAATTCCGCGTAATCATCATAGTTATAGACGGTCACGGCTACGGTATCGGCTGTGTTCATTTTGTCAGCGGTATAGAAGATGACGGCATACTTCGGATGGGAGAGAATGTTCCTGTGGTAGATCCGCAAGGATTCGCCCGACGCACAATACGCTTTAAGGGGGATCGCGTGACAGAAAGCGTTGTTCACGTTTCCGTCGGTCAAGATCCTGTTAGCTCCGATGACAGAATCCGGCAGACCCTGCTGCGAAGCCCTGTAAGGCTCGTAAAAGGTGGGGTAGGGGACGGATGAGATCTCGATCTGCGCATGAAACTGCGGCTGAGGCATATAGGTGTTGCCGCATACGCGGGCGTAAACGGCTCCTTGAGGGATCAGCGCAGAGGAGACGCTTCCGATACCGGAGAGATACACCTTTTCCGCATCGTAAAAGCAGACGGCGTTGAGCGTATAGCTCTTCAGCACACGGCGGATATAGTAAGAAGATACAAGATATTTGCCGGGTGTGACGGGGATATAATCGGAAATGTTTCTGTTTGCGTTGTCGGTGATTGCTCCGGTGCTCCAGTTCAACTGCTTGCCTGTGGTCAGCGAGCTGAGATCCAGCAGATTTTTAGCGTTGACGGGAACATATCCGGTGTTTGCGGGAAGGCTTTCGATCGTATCGGCGAGATTCGCGCTGTTCAAAGCGGACGGAAGTGAAGCGCCCTTGCTCTCAAGCGCGGTATACGCGCCGGCGATATTCCCGTTGATGCGCTCGATTTGACTTGCAATACTCAAATGATCATTCCTTTCTTGATGAATTGCCTCTCAACCATGCGGATATATCAAAAAAAGTTGCATAGTTTTATGCAACTTTCATCAAGAAAGTATCAGGAGATCGAAAACGATTTGCTGTTGTTCAAAATCATGTGTAAATACTCTAAAAATCTAACAAAAATATATGAAATAATGCTAAATTGGAATAATAACGTTCAATATATGGTGTATAATATCCCGCATAACGAACATATGAGGGATAGGATGCTTAACAGAAAACAGTTTGATCTTTTGAATACCCTCTCTTCCGCTTCGCGATCTGTGAGCCAGAGGGGACTTGCCGCTCTGACCGGATACTCGCTCGGTTCCGTGAACAAAACACTCAAGGAGCTGACGAATGCGGGCTGTATCGAGAACGGCGCCTTGACGGAAAAAGGGTTTGCGGCACTGGAGCCGTATCGCGTGAAGAGAGCGATCTTTCTCGCCGCGGGAGTCGGCAGCCGACTGATGCCGATCACGCTGAATACGCCGAAACCGATGGTGCGTGTGAACGGCGTGAGGATGATCGACGGGCTGATCGACGCGTGCCTTGCAGCGGGGATCGAGGAGATCTATGTCGTGCGCGGCTATTTTGCGGAGCAGTTCGATCAGCTTCTCTTGAAATATCCGATGATAAAGTTCATCGAGAATCCCGTGTTCCACGAAACAAACGATATCTCGTCCGCGTATTACGCGCGTCATCTGATGCGCAACGCGTATGTGTTTGAATCCGATCTGATCCTCCATCGGGACAGGCTGATCAAAAAGTATCATTATACTTCCGATTTCCTGGGCGTATACAAGGAGCGTTCCGACGACTGGTGCTTCGAGGTGAAGGACGGCGTCATCACCGCAGAGAAGTACGGTGGATTGGATTGCTGGCAAATGATCGGTATCTCTTACTGGGATCATGAGGACGGCGCAAAGCTTGAGGATCATATCGCGCGGGCGTATGAACTGCCGGGAGGTAGGGACAGCTATTGGGAGCAAGCTCCGCTGACCGTCTTTCGGGATCAGTACCGCGTAAAGATCATTCCCTGTCTTGACGGCGACGTCACCGAGATCGACACTTATAAGGAACTGAAAGCCATAGACCCTGCATATGCGGCTTTCCAATAAAATCTAAGGAGAACCACAATGGAAAAGAATGTTCAGCAAAACCCCACCTTAAAACGTCAGCTGAATCCGATGCATGTCTGGGCGATCGCTTTCGGCTGTATTATCGGCTGGGGGTCGTTTATCAACCCGGGTAAGAAGTTTCTGCCGAATTCCGGTGTCGCGGGCACCGCGATCGCGATGGCGCTGGGAGCGCTGGTCATGATGATTATCGCGTTCAGCTACGCCTATATGGTGCCCAAGTACCCGAAAGCGGGCGGTGAGTTTACCTTCACCAAAGAATGTTTCGGCAAAACCACCGCTTATATCTGCGGCTGGTTCTTAGTCGCGGCTTATCTGACCAACGTACCGATGAATTCTACGGCGATCGGTTTGATCGTCGACGGTCTGGACGGCTCGGCAGATATCCTGAAATTCGGCTTTCATTATCAGATCGCGGGATTTGACGTATGGATGGGGGAGATGCTCCTCGCGTTCGGTATCCTTATCCTGTTCGGCGTCCTCAACATCCTCGGCGTGAAAAAGGCAGGTATCGTCCAGACGGTTTTGGCGGGTCTGCTGGCGGTATCGGTACTGACGCTGACGATCTCGGCGCTTGTGAGCAGCAAGGCTTCTTTTGATAATATCGCTCCGATCTGGGGCTTTGACAAGAACGCCGCTATCGAAGCCGCGACCAACGGTACATATACCTCGGTCGATCAATTCGCGCACAGCGGTTCGATGGGGATCGCGTCGGCGATCCTCGCGACGTTCGCCATCGCGCCGTGGGCGTTCGTCGGTTTTGATACGATCCCTCAGGCGGCGGAGGAGTTCAAATTCTCTTATAAAAAGGTCAGTTTGATCATGCTGGTCGCGATCATTTTCGGCTGCTTTGTTTATGTCGCCAACAACACCATCGCCGCGGCTGCGTTAGAGAATTGGCCGGATCTGATCGTGGAATCCTCTTCGACCCCGTGGCTGCTGCTGGAAGCCGCGAAGCGTCTGCTCGGCGTTCCGGGTATGATCCTGGTCGGCGTAGCGGTCTCGTGCGCGGTGTTGTCGGGTATCATGGGCTTTTATCTTGCGTCCAGTCGTTTGATGTACTCGATGAGCCGCGACGGTTATCTGCCCGAATTTTTCGGAAGGATCGACGAGAAGCACGGTACGCCGAAGAACGCGATGATCTTTTGTATTGTTGTTTCTCTTGCGGGTCCGATCCTCGGGCGTGAGGCGCTGGGTTGGTTCGTGGATATGTCCGCGATCGGCGCGTCGATCGGCTACTTCTTCACCTGCGCTTCCACGCTGGTGACGATGAAGCGCTTCAAGGACGGTACTCCTTTCCTAAAGATCATGGCGATCATCGGCTTGATCTTCTCGCTAGGATTCATGGTGCTTCAGCTGATCCCGATCCCCGGGCTCTCCGGCGTCCATTTCGGTACCGAATCCTATATCATGCTGCTCGTGTGGATCGCGCTCGGCATCGTCTTTTACCTCTCACAACGTCGTAAAATGAACGCGAAATAGTTGTTATATGATCAAACAATGACCATCCATATGTGATTGGAATATCAATACCCAGAGCAGACACGATTCACGATCAATCCTGTTATGAATGATCGTGGGATAATGGAGTTTCAAGTTTTTGTCGATTTGGATGACGATAGATTTGAGCACTATAAGAACACATTCGATACCCTGATATCCTAATACTCCTTTCTTTATTACGCAGCCTTCGCCAATTTGGTGAAGGCTGTGCCTTTCAATTACATATTTCATTATAATGAAACCGCATTGGTAGCCAAAAGCGGCTTGCCAATGCGGTTTTTATGGTCGGAGTGAAGTACGCTTGGTCTGTTGATGACAGGGATATCGCATGATCGCAACACATCCTGTCCCGAGCACATCTGCGCTCTCCTTAAAAACAGTCCGCCGGACTGTTTTTACCTTCGGTTCTTCGCACGGCTCGAACCTCGGCACAGTCGCCTTCAAATCCCTTCACTTCTCCTGTGGGTTAAATTGATAGTGGGGCATCCTTGTGGGTACCCCACTATCAATATGGCCGGAGTGAAGGGATTTGAACCCCCGACATCCTGCTCCCAAACTCATGTATTAGCGTCCTGTTCGTTCCGTTACGCACCATCTGGTGCATTTTCGGTGCTTTTCGGTACTCTTATACCCACTGTTTCCATGTGGTTTTCGTCTGTTTGTGGTCGCCGTTGTGGTCAAAAAAGTCCTCCCTGTATCAGCTCAATGATGAGCCGATAGGGGAGGATTCGTTTTGCGTATTGTAGCTTAGGTTTCAGCGGTTGTCAAGTAAATGTCAGTACCTCTTCCGATAAATGATCAATGGGGAAATTTCTTGTCGTTCGGTGTACCGGGTTCTAAAGACTGACCTCATTATTTCGGGGGTTAAACCTATCGAAGTCGAGGGCGTTAGAGGTCAAAAAGGATATAATTACAAGCCATGTATTAGTTTGATTGTTTTACAACAGCTTTCTTTCCCCTGAACGCAATACCGATTTTGATGATATTTGCTACGCCGAGTGTTTTCATTTCGGTGTCGTATTTCTTTTCATCGATTTGTGTGAGAGCTTCGTCTGCGAGCGCCCCTAAGTCTTGATTGTTGGTCTTCGCGTGTTTGAATTCAAAGATGAAGCCGGGGTTTGTATGCTTATCGGGAATCAGCGAAATATCAAATCTTCCGTAGCCGGATTCACTGTTTGATTTTATTCTGTATTGATTGCTTAGGACAGCGCATAAACCCAGCATCATTCCGTGGTAGAAACTCTCATTTGTTCCATCGAAAACAGAGATGGAGTTGAGCATGAATTTCTCGAGAAGCTTTTGCAGTTTGGCAGCATTGCCGGTAAAGATTGCCTGCCGGATCTCTATCGCAAAGCTGGTCCTTCCGGTTTTATCAAGAACTTCTTTCTCATATACAAAGGCGATTTCTTTGTTAGGTATGGCGATCTCACACATATAATTTCCGTCGTTCTGAGGATAGGTTTTTGAAACTTTCAAGTAGCCTGCAACCAGCAGGAAGCTATAGATACTGTACGGATCGCTCTGTACCTTTGGATAGATTACGCTTGTATCAACATATGAGGTAACCGTATCTCCGTTCAGTAATTGATACAGGCTTTTGATAATATCGTCATCAGCAGAAGAAATAATCTCACCGATGATATCGTTACTGCCGGTGGATTGCCAGAATGCCTTTGGGAAGCATTCCTCGGACACATAGTTGATGACAGACCACGGATTGAAGATCTCTGTGTTGCCGAACAGATAGCCGTCATACCATTCGCACACTTCTGTGAGCTTTTCCTGATAGCCATAGTAGGTTAACATTTGTTCTACCTCGTCTTTGGTGAAGCCGAAATACTGACTGTAAGGCTTATCAAGAATGGAGTAGACGACTAAGTTATTTAATCCGCTGAATATGCTTTTTTTTGCCACGCGCAGAATACCGGTCAAAAAGCCGTAGGCAAGATGGCTGTTATCCTTAAGACCGCCTGAGAAGAAATTACGCATAAACTCAATGACCTCATTATAGAAGCCGCAGGTATGTCCTTGCTGGATGGGTGTGTCATATTCATCAATGATAATGATGGCTTCCTTTCCGTAGTGCTTATGAAGCAGAAGGGAGAGAATTTGCAGCGATAATTGATATTCAGATGCGTCTGCGGTGCTGTCAGCGAGAGCTACAAATTGTTCTCTCTCGTATTTGTTCAACTTTTCGCTGTTTTCGAGTTCAATATGGCGGCGAAACTCAAGCGCGATCAGTCGTATGATCATGCTGTAGGTTTCCTGCCAGCTTGTGCATTTCACATCCTTGAAGGACAAATGGATAACAGGATATTTTCCCTGATAATTCGTATAAGAGTTTCCGCAAGTCCAGATAGCCTTATCACGGAAATAGCGCGAGGTATCTACATCTGTTTTTTCAAAAAACACGCGAAGCATATCCATGTTCAGTGTTTTGCCGAAGCGGCGCGGTCGGGTGAACAGGGATACTTTCGGCTTCTTGTCCAGAAAGTCCTTGATGAGCAGCGTCTTGTCGACATAATAATATTCAGTCGAAGCATCTTTGTAGTCCGAGATACCGACCGGCAAAGGCTTTTTCTGGTTTTCCGATTTACCGAGCATAGCCGATATAGAGCATTCCGGAATGCGCCATTTGCGTCCGGCTTTTTCAGCGCCCGCGATTTCACCGGATGTGCATAGTTGCTGAAGCCTTCTCGATGAAATCTTTAACAACCCTGCGGCTTCGGTAATGCTGTAATACTTCATGTTGCTCTCTCCCCGCTATCGTTTTGTATATTATATCACCTTATGCGAAATATATCAAGGGTAATTTCGCGTGAGTTTCGCGTAGATTTCGCACCAATTTCGCATATCCGAGGTTTCATTTATGTGAAGGGTGAAAACAACGGTCGTCGAGGTAAAAACCTCCCTGTATTAGCTCGGGAATGAGCCGATAGGGGAGGATTAGTATGAAGCGTTCGGCTTTGCAAAAAAACACGAAAAGAAGGACGCATCGGAAAACCACGACTCCGGCTTCCGCATGAAGGACGCCGACGGTCACGGCATCTCGATCGCGCAGGTCAACGGCATCCCGCGCGATATGATGGCGGTACAGCATTCTATCATCAACACGGGCGAGGGTGAACTCGTCATGCTGACGATCATTGTGGCAAGATGATCCATTCCGTCATAGACAAACGGTTCAATATTTGATATGATGATAGTATCATATTCTGATTCGGGTGAATGATATGAAGCGCAAAACAGCGCATGGAAAGAATAAAACGGAGGTATTTATCATGACAGATATCGAGAGAGTATGCCAATTTTTGGACGAAGCACAGACCTACTACCTTGCGACCGTTGAGGGTGATCAGCCGAGGGTCAGACCCTTTGGAACGGCTCTCATTTATGACGGAAAGCTCTATATCCAGACGGGTAAGGTGAAGCCTGTGTCCAAACAGCTCGCCGTCAATCCGAAGGCTGAGATCTGCGCCTTCAAGGGCGGAAAGTGGATTCGGATCGCGGGTGAGCTGATCAATGACGACAACCGCGACGTGATGGTCGCCATGCTCGAGAAGATGCCGAGCCTCAAGGCGATGTACAGCCCCGACGACGGCAATATGCAAATGCTGTATTTCAAGGACGCGACCGCCACCTTCAGCTCCTTTACCGAGGCGCCCGAAACGATTCGATTCTGATGATAAGCAGATATGAAAGTTAAAAGATAAAGGAGGACGATCACATGGAGATCAAAGCAGTCAAATTCAGAAAAGACGGATTCTATTCACAGCTGTTCGCGTTCGGCGCGGAAGAAGGTCCTGAGAAGTACAGCATGGATATCCGCTATCGCGGCAGTCTGCAAAACTACCTGATCGACACAGGCGACGAGGTCATCTTAGTCGATACGGGACTTCCCGCGGGCACTCCCGAGGAGAAGCCCGACAAGGAAGTCGCCGCCTATACAGGTAAGGATATTTGCAGTTATATGGAGGCGTTCCGCGCTCTCGGCTATGAGCCCGAGCAGGTAACGAAGATCCTGCTGACCCACAGGCACAGCGACCATTCTGGCGAATTAAAGTCTTTCCCGAACGCGAAGATCTATGTAAACGCCGAGGAGCTTGACGCCGCCGAATTACAGGGTATCGACAACATCGTTCCCGTGAACTTCACCGACGGCGCGTATTATAACTTCCCCGAGAGCCAGAAAATCCGCGACGGTATCTATTACATCAAGGCGAAGGGTCACACCAAGGGCAACAGCCTTGTGATCGTCGAGGACGGCGGTCTCTTCTACATGCTCCACGGCGACATCACCTATGTGGACGAGGCGCTCTATGAAAACAAACAGTCTGTCGTATTTGACGATCTGCAGGAAGCGCTCACTACCCTCGGCCGTGTGCGCGAGTTCGTCCGCAACCACCCGACTGTCTACTGCGGTACGCATACACCCCAGGGCTATGAGAATCTCGAAGCGAAGCGCGTGATGGATCTCGACCATCCTGTTGAGACGGTCTTTGCCGAGATCGACTTCACCGAGCAGGAGGCGACCGGCGTCTACATTTGCTCCGTCTGCGGTTACATATACGATCCTGCGGAGCATGACGGCGTCGCCTTTGAGGATCTTCCCGACGACTGGCGTTGTCCGAGATGCAAACAGCCGAAAGAGAAATTCAACAGAGCATAAGTAACCGCGTATAAAACAGGGTTCGGCTTTACGTAAGAAAAACGAGCATAGAGTTCTCCGTGATGAGTTCTATGCTCGTTTATTATTTCTGAGTCAACCTACCAAATCATTTTATATCAATACTCCGTTGCAGTTATCGATATATCATACCGCTTGCCTTACGTCTATGATAGTCCCTGAAAAATTATGTTCACCTCAAATAATTATGCAAAAAACTCTTGACATTCCATTCCGTTTGTGATATATTATGTAAAAATTTAACACTTCAAACCGTTGAAGCGGAAATAACGGCAATCATGCCTGTACAGAGAACCCGTGTTGCTGAGAGTCGGGTCAGAAACAAGTTGTCAAATGGACCGCTGAGGGCGCAGTCAAATGTGGCTTTTGTCACAGAGTATTCTGCGACGTTGCAGGCAGACGTCATTTGCCGGGGATATGTTGGTATCCTGCTAAGCGCACAGGTCATGCTGTGAATCAAGGTGGCACCGCGGATTAGATGATTCGTCCTTGACAGAAGTTTATTCTGTCGAGGACTTTTTTATTTATTATAAACGGAGGGTCAATTATGAAAATACTGCCGGATTATCATCAGGTCAAGGAGATTGCTTCTTCAAAGAAATACGATGTGATCCCTGTGAGCACAGAGATCCTGTCGGATTTCACCACGCCGATCGAAGCGATGCGGATCCTGAAAAATGTATCCACGCACTGTTATATGCTGGAATCCGCTCAGGCGAACGAAACATGGGGACGGTACACCTTCCTCGGCTTTGAGCCGAAGATGGAGATCACCTGCGTTGACGGAGAGATGACGCTCGGAAAGCTGAAAGTAAGAACCGACGACCCCTCCGCCTATCTCAGACAGATCCTCAGCGAGTATAAAAGCCCGCGGTTTGACTATCTGCCGCCCTTCACAGGCGGATTGGTCGGGTACTTCTCTTATGACTATCTCGCATACAGCGAGCCGAGCGTAAAGCGCGACGTTGAAGATAACGAGAACTTCAAGGACGTCGATCTGATGCTGTTCGACAAGGTCATCGCCTTCGATCATCTGGGACAGAAGATTATCCTCATTGTCAATATGCCTTTGGACGACGTTCAGGTTGGCTACAACAAAGCGGTTATGGAGCTCGAACAGCTCCAGGCTCTCCTGAAAAACGGGGCAAAGAAAACCGAGCCTGCCGGAAAGCTCTTGGGCAAGGTTGAGCCGCTGTTCGATAAGGAGCAGTTCTGCGCGATGGTGGAGAAAGCCAAGCGTCATATCTACAAGGGCGATATTTTCCAGATCGTGCTGTCGAACCGCCTGTCAGCTCCCTTTGAAGGCAGTCTGCTCAATACCTATCGCGTACTCAGAACCATCAATCCGTCGCCGTATATGTTCTACTTCTCCGGGACGGACGTCGAAGTAGCGGGCGCTTCGCCCGAGACCCTTGTCAAGCTGGAGGACGGCGTGCTCCACACCTTCCCGCTTGCGGGAACAAGACCGCGAGGAAAAACGGAAGAAGAGGACAAAGCGCTGGAAAAAGAACTGCTGTGTGACGAAAAAGAACTCGCAGAGCATAATATGCTGGTGGATCTGGGCAGGAACGACCTCGGCAAGATCAGCCGCTTCGGTACGGTGCAGGTCGAAAAGCTCCACTCCATCGAACGTTTCTCCCACGTCATGCACATCGGCTCGACGGTTCGGGGAGAGATCAGAGAGGATCGCGACGCGCTCGACGCGGTCGAGGCGGTACTGCCCGCGGGCACTCTCTCCGGCGCGCCGAAGATACGCGCCTGTCAGCTGATCGGAGAGCTGGAGAACAACAAGCGCGGCATCTACGGCGGCGCGATCGGCTATATCGACTTCAGCGGCAATATGGATACCTGTATTGCTATCCGTATCGCCTATAAAAAGAACGGCAAGGTGTTTGTCAGGAGCGGCGCGGGGATCGTTGCCGACTCTGACCCCGTCAAGGAATTTGAGGAGTGCCTGAACAAGGCGAGAGCCTCGCTCACGGCGCTTGAGATCGCTCAGGAGGTGGAATGATGGTTTTACTGATCGACAACTATGACAGCTTTTCTTATAATCTCTACCAGTACATCGGAGAGATCAATCCGGATATCAAGGTCATGCGCAACGACGAGCTGACGGCAGAGGAGATCCGCGCGCTTCATCCCGACCGCATCATCCTCTCCCCGGGACCCGGCAGACCTGAGGACGCGGGCGTCATCATCGAGGTGGTGCGAAAGCTCGGCGCGGAGATACCGATCCTCGGCGTGTGCCTCGGGCATCAGGCGATCTGCGCGGTGTACGGCGCGACGATCACCTACGCAAAACAGCTCATGCACGGTAAACAGAGCGAGGTGCATTTCGACAGCGCCTGTACGCTGTTCAGCCGCTGTCCCGAGAACGCCCTCGTCGCGCGTTATCATTCCCTCGCCGCCGATCCCGATACCATCCCCGACTGCCTGCGCGTTACCGCGACGACAAAGGGCGGAGAGATCATGGCGGTACAGCACAAGATCTTTCCCGTTTACGGCGTACAGTTCCACCCCGAATCCATCCTGACGCCGGACGGCAAAACCATATTGAAGAATTTTTTAGTCGGCTGAGTAAGTCACAATTCTGAAAATACAGTAAAGGAAGGTTTATCATGATTAAAGAAGCAATCGAAAAAATCGTCAGCAAGGAGGATCTCACCTATGATGAGGCATATGCCGTCATGAACGAGATCATGAGCGGAGAGACGACGGCAACACAGAACGCCGCCTTCTTAGCGTCGCTATCGACGAAGAGCGCGAGAGCGGAAACAACGGAAGAGATCGCGGGCTGTGCCGCGGCGATGCGCGATCACGCTACAAAGGTCAACACCGGTATGGAGCTTTTCGAGGTCGTCGGCACGGGCGGCGATAACGCTCAGAGCTTCAATATCTCCACTACCACGGCGATCATAGCGGCGGCAGGCGGGATGAAGGTTGCAAAGCACGGCAACCGCGCGGCGTCCTCGCTGTGCGGCACAGCAGACTGCTTGGAGGCGCTCGGCGTGAATATCAACCAAAGTCCCGCGCGATGCATCGAGCTGTTAGGTGAGGTCGGCATGTGCTTCTTCTTCGCGCAGAAGTATCATACTTCTATGAAATACGTCGGCAGTATCCGCCGGGAGCTGGGCTTTCGCACCGTGTTCAATATCCTCGGCCCGCTCACAAACCCCGGCACGCCGACGATGCAGCTCTTAGGCGTGTACGACGATTATCTTGTCGAGCCGCTGGCACAGGTGCTGGTCAATCTCGGTGTGCGCCGAGGCATGGTCGTGTACGGTCAGGAAAAGCTGGATGAGATCTCCCTTAGCGCGCCGACAACGATCTGCGAGATCAAGGACGGATGGTTCAAGTCGTCGGTCATCACTCCCGAACAATTCGGCTTTGAACGCTGCTCAAAGGACGATCTCAGGGGCGGTACGCCCGAGGAAAACGCGCAGATCACCCGCGCGATCCTGAGCGGTGAGAAGGGACACAAGCGCAACGCCGTGCTGATGAACGCGGGCGCGGCGCTGTATATCGGCGGCAAGGCGGACAGTATGCAGGACGGCATCACGCTTGCCGCGCAGCTCATCGACTCCGGCAAGGCGCTCCAAACGCTGAATAAGCTGATCGAAGTCAGCAACCGTCCCGAGGTGGAAGTATGACCATCCTGGACCGACTTGCCGATCACGCGAACGAAAGAGTGGAGGAAGCAAAACGGACAACGCCGCTTTTTGAAATCAGGCGGCAGGCGGAAGAACTGCCGAAAGGGGCTTTCTCCTTTGAAAAAGCGTTGAACAAGCAGGATATCTCCTTTATCTGCGAGTGCAAGAAGGCTTCTCCCTCCAAGGGTCTGATCGCGGCGGAATTTCCGTATGTGCAGATCGCAAAGGACTATGAAGCGGCGGGAGCGGACTGTATTTCTGTTTTGACAGAGCCGAAATGGTTTTTGGGAAGCGACGCGTACCTGCGTGAGATCGCGAACGCTGTTTCGATTCCCTGTCTGAGAAAGGACTTTACCGTCGATGAATATATGCTTTATGAAGCGAAAGTGCTCGGCGCTTCGGCTGTTTTGCTGATCTGCTCGATCCTGAGTGAAAGACAGATCAAGGAATACATCGACATCTGCGATACGCTCGGGCTGTCGGCATTGGTGGAAGCGCACGATGAAGCTGAGATCGTCAAGACGATCGGGGCAGGAGCGCGGATCATCGGCGTCAATAACCGCAATCTCAAGGATTTTACGGTCGATACCGATAACAGTGCAAGGCTCAGACAGCTGATACCGCAGGAGATCCTTTTCGTCTCGGAAAGCGGCGTCAGAAGCGCGGAGGACGTCAGACGTCTGCGTGATATCGGCGCTGACGCGGTGCTGATCGGCGAAGCCCTCATGAAAGCGCCCGACAAAAAGGCGAAGCTTATGCAGCTGAGGAGTTTGCTATGACAAAGATCAAGCTGTGCGGACTGTCCCGCCCCTGTGATATAGATATGGCAAACGAATTGAAGCCCGATTACATCGGCTTTGTGTTTGCAAAGAAGAGCAAACGATATGTCGAGCCCGAAAAGGCGGCTCAGCTCAAAGCTCTGCTCGACCCCGAGATCAGGGCGGTCGGGGTGTTTGTCGATGAAGCACCTGAGATTGTTGCCGACCTTTTGAACAGCGGTATCATCGACCTCGCCCAGATCCACGGAAACGAGGATGAAGCGTATATCAAAAGCCTCAGACAGCGCACCGATCAGCCGATCATCAAGGCGTTTCAAATCAAAACGCGCGACGATATCGCCGAGGCGGAGTGCTGTTCTGCCGATCATGTCCTGCTGGATTCGGGAGCGGGAACAGGCGCCGTATTTGACTGGTCGTTATTGAAGAACGCCAAAAGACCGTACTTTCTCGCGGGAGGGCTGTCGCCCGATAACGTCTATGAAGCCGTCAGGCTTCTGCACCCTTATGCGGTGGACGTCAGCTCCGGCATTGAAACGGACGGTTTGAAAGACAGAGAGAAAGCGGCGGCTTTTATCGCCGCAGTCAGAAAGGAAGAGAGATCATGACGAACCCTAACGGACGCTTCGGCATCCACGGCGGTCAGTACATCCCCGAAACACTGATGAACGCCGTGATCGAGCTGGAAAAAGCGTACGATCATTATAAAAACGACCCCGAATTCAACAGAGAACTCGGGGAGCTTTTCAACGAATATGCCGGCAGACCTTCAAGGTTGTATTTTGCTGAGAAGATGACGAACGACCTCGGCGGCGCGAAGATCTACCTCAAGCGCGAGGATCTCAACCACACCGGCGCGCATAAGATCAACAACGTCCTCGGACAGGCGCTCCTTGCGAAAAAGATGGGCAAGACCCGTCTGATCGCGGAGACGGGAGCGGGTCAGCACGGCGTCGCGACCGCGACCGCCGCCGCCTTGATGGGGATGGAGTGCGTGGTGTTCATGGGGGAGGAGGACACGATCCGCCAGGCGCTGAACGTCTACCGTATGCGGCTGCTCGGAGCTCAGGTTATTCCCGTCAAGACGGGAACGGCAACGCTCAAGGACGCGGTATCGGAAGCAATGCGCGAGTGGACCTCCCGCATCAGCGACACCCATTATTGCCTCGGTTCCGTGATGGGGCCGCATCCGTTCCCGACCATCGTCCGCGATTTTCAGGCGGTCATCTCCAGGGAGATCAAGGAACAGATCCGGCAAAAGGAAGGCAGACTGCCCGACGCGGTGATCGCCTGCGTCGGCGGCGGCTCCAACGCCATCGGCAGCTTTTATCATTTTATCAATGACAGGGACGTTCGGCTGATCGGCTGTGAAGCGGCGGGAAGGGGAGTGGAAACCTTTGAGACAGCCGCGACTATCGCCACCGGCAGGCTCGGCATCTTCCACGGTATGAAATCTTATTTTTGTCAGGACGAATACGGTCAGATCGCTCCTGTGTATTCCATCTCGGCGGGACTGGACTATCCCGGCGTAGGACCCGAGCACGCCCATCTGCACGATATCGGACGCGCGGAATATGTGCCGATCACGGACGAGGAAGCGGTCTGCGCCTTTGAATATCTCGCAAAGACCGAGGGGATCATCCCCGCCATCGAATCCGCCCACGCCGTCGCGCACGCGATGAAGCTCGCGCCGACAATGGATAAGGATAAGATCATCGTGATCACGATCTCCGGCAGAGGCGACAAGGACTGTGCCGCCATCGCGCGCTACAGAGGGGAGGATATCCATGAGTAATATCCGCAAAGCGTTTGAAAACGGAAAGGCGTTCATCCCTTTCATCACCTGTGGCGATCCCGACTTGGAAACCACCGCGGCGGTCGTCCGCTCTGCCGCTGAAAACGGCGCCGACCTGATCGAGCTGGGTATCCCGTTCTCCGATCCTACAGCGGAAGGCCCTGTGATACAAGGGGCGAATCTCAGAGCGCTATCACGCGGCGTCACGACCGATCGTGTATTTGCCCTCGTCAAAGAACTGCGCCGCGACGTCAGTGTTCCGATGGTCTTTATGACATACGCGAACGTCGTGTTCTCCTACGGCGCAGAAAGGTTTATATCGACCTGTAGGGCAATCGGGATAGACGGACTGATCCTGCCTGATCTGCCCTTTGAAGAAAAGGACGAATTCCTCCCGATCTGCCGTAAGTACGGCGTCGATCTTGTTTCGCTGATCGCGCCGACCTCCGAGAACCGTATCGCGATGATCGCTAAGGAAGCGGACGGCTTCATCTATGTTGTTTCCAGCCTCGGCGTGACCGGTATGCGCAGCGAGATCAAGACCGATCTTGCTTCCATCGTCAAAGTCATCAGGGAAAACACAGATACCCCCTGCGCAATCGGCTTCGGTATCTCAACGCCTGAACAGGCGAAGAAGATGGCGGATATCTCAGACGGTGCGATCGTCGGCTCCGCGATCATCAAGCTGATCGAGAAGCACGGTAAAAACGCGCCTGCGTTCGTCGGAGAATATGTCAGGTCGATGAAGAACGCCATCAAAAAGCTGTGAGCGTAAGGAAGTTTAAGGAAACGCTCGCTTTCAAATCTATTTACTCACTCTTTTGCCGCTCATATTGAGAAAAGGGGCTGTCGCATTGATCGTAGCGATAGCCCCTTCAACATTTTGATTTCTGTCTTTGTTTATCTTTTACAAAAAACTGTCGTATTTTGTTGAATCAAACAGTGTTCACGGATAGCTTAGGTTTCAGCGGTTGTCAAGTTGTTTTTCGGATGCGTTTTTAATCGGCGCCGTTCTTTTTCTCGGCGTGTTCGATTTCTTCTGCAATGTATTAGCTGTCTGTTTTCAAATCGTCATTAAAGGGTAGATTCCCAAGATTGTTGAAAGTTTATTCCCATAATTGTAGAGATAAAATTCCCAAGATTGTAGAAATTTGTAGAATAATAACTTCAAGTATCACAAATCATCTGCAGCAATGGCGGGTGATTTACGGTAAGTAGTCTGAAAAGAGAAGAGTTATACTCATACTAAAACGACCTTCGACTGATCAAGCCGGAGGTCGTTTACTGTTGTTTTCAAAATGCGGAAGAGAACCATTTGTACGTTTGAAATTCCTTATTCAGATCAATGAGATAGCAGTTCAAAATGATTCTTCCTGCATGATATAACCCCTTCTCTTTGCAACTTGCTCAGCTCATTCGACAGCGCGGAGCGGTCAACATTCAGATAGTCCGCCAACTGCTGACGGTCAAAGGGAATGTCGAATTCGGTGCTGTGCTTTTGGAGCGACACGGTGTTGAGATAGGATAAGATCCGCTCACGGATCGTCCTCGGCGAGATGTGAAAGCTCCTGCCCGAGAGCACGACGTTTTTGTGAGCGGAGATCTCGAGCATATTGCAGATGAATTTCATCGCCCACAGCTCATTGGATGAACGCAACCTTTTTAAACTG
>CADAUE010000014.1 GCA_902790985.1 uncultured Ruminococcus sp. | reverse complement strand
TGCATTCTGTATATCCTCCTTTTAGGTTATTGGTCGACACGTTTGTGTCGACATGACCCTGTCTGCGTGGTAGGTTGAGATGTCTTATTATAATAGGTTTGGGTTAATGTACCGATTATAACTTGATTTCAATCTCAACGCCGGCAGGGAGCTCTAAGCTCATAAGAGCCTCGACTGTCTTGTTGGACGGTCTTAAGATGTCGATAAGACGCTTGTGAGTTCTCATCTCGAACTGCTCGCGGCTGTCCTTATACTTATGAACAGCGCGAAGGATCGTCACGATCTGCTTCTCGGTCGGGAGCGGGACGGGACCCGAAACTCTCGCGCCGGTACGCTTCGCTGTAGCGACGATTCTCTCTGCGGACTGGTCGACCAGCTGGTGATCGTAGCCCTTTAATCTTATCCTGATTTTTTCCTTGACTGCCATATCTTCGCCTCCTAAATATTGTTTGGGTGACCGAAGAAAGTGCTGAACTTTCCAAACACCCGTCCGGGTGTTCCCAGCCCATCCGTTAAAAAAGCCGATAGCCGAAAATCGGCAACCGGAACAGATTAGGCGCAATACGGCATAGCAACCCCAATGCCGTAAAAAGCTCAAACTATTCTTTCGCCCGGTTTAAAATCGGACATACTCCACGGAAAAACCAACGCTCACGCGTTGCAACCTCCCGCTTCATCGCATATCTTGTGCAGTCACGCAAGTGTGATTATACTATATTACCCCCGTAAAAGCAACAAATCTGCAATATTTTCCGATGTAGAACTTTTGTAGAACTTTTGATGTTACTTTTGTGCATATTGTATAAACACACTATATGTAGCGGTCTGCTATCACAAAAGCCACAACTTGATTTCTTGACAGGGTTCGTCTTTTTCATTATAATTAGACAAAACGTATCTCCCCTATTGATACTAATCCTTAATTAAAACCTTTATCATATATTGGGCTAAATTTCGCATAGCTTTGTTGGACTCCTTGACAGGCGCCAGCCTGCCTGCGTCGTCCGCCGTGCTCTGCAAAATTTATCCCTAATATCTGATTAAATCTTTTTATTAAGGATTAGTATGATTCTGCTGAAAACGGCGTCTTTCCATCTTTTCTGCCGATCGGTCGGATGATACAGATTTTAGGAGGTAAATCACATGAAAAAGCTCACCGCACTGTTCTTGATCCTGACGCTGGCGGTCGCTCTGTGCGCCTGCAGCGCCACTCCCCCGCCCAACCCGGAGGAGAACATTCTTCCAAAGGCGGATATCGCCGCGATCCGTGAGAACTACGACAAAGCCTCGGCCTATATCGAAGCGACCTTCAAGCCCGAGGGCATGACCGTTTCAGAACAAGATGAAGACGGCGGCGTTTATCTCTACAAGTACTGGAGCAAAGAGAACACCGACAGCGCCGACTTTACCAACGACATCGAGATCGACGGCAAGACGATCACCATCGGCGAGACCCCGGTGAAGGATCTCGAGGGTCTGGGCTTCGAGATCAGCAAGGGCAAGGAGACCGTCGAACCCAACGAGATCACCTCTGTCACGCTGACGAAGGGCAACAAGACCTGTGTCCTCTCTACCGCCGACACCATGTCGGACAAGGCTGTCCCGATCGACGACACAATCGTCGGCGCTGTGTCCGCATCCTTCAGCGACTACTCCCTGCCCTTTACCTACAGCGGTCTCGACAGCAAATCGACCCCCGCCGACGTCATCGACAAGCTCGGCACGCCGAACAGCACGATCAACCTGTCCTCTGATAACGACGGCAGCATCATCGAGCTGGTTTACACCAAAACATCTAAAGAGGGCGACGTCGTCACTGACGTCAACCTGCTGATCGACCTGAGATACGACGCCGATAAAAACGACGCTTCTATCAGCTCCGTCGATATCTCTGCGATCACTTACAAACCGGAATCATAACAACGAAGCACAAAGAAACCGGCAGCTCAAGCGAGCTGCCGGTCTTTTTTATTGATCATTATTTGAAGTACCTGACAGCCGCCTCGAACATTTTGATATCGTAGCTGCCGGGGACGTTCTTGTACAGTCCGTCGTTCCAGCGCTCCGAGTGGCCCATCTTGCCGAACACTCTGCCGTCGGGCGAGGTGATGCCCTCGATGGCATAAGCGGAGTTGTTCGGGTTGAAGCGGACGTCGGTAGAGGCGTTGCCGGAAAGATCGACGTACTGGGTCGCGATCTGGCCGTTAGCGGCGAGCTTGCGGATCAGCTCCTCGCTCGCGTAGAATCTGCCCTCGCCGTGCGAGATCGGGACGTTATAGACGTCGCCGACGTTCGTCAGAGCGAGCCACGGGCTCTTGTTCGAGCTGATACGTGTGCGCACGATCTTGCTCTGGTGGCGGGAGATCGTATTGTAGGTCAGAGTCGGGCAGCTCTCGTCGGTGTCGATGATCTTGCCGTAAGGCACAAGGCCGAGCTTGATCAGCGCCTGGAAGCCGTTGCAGATACCGCACATCAGACCCTCGCGGTGATCGAGCAGGTCGGTCACGCCCTCCTTGACCGCGGCGTTGCGGAAGAAGGCGGTGATGAACTTTGCCGAGCCGTCGGGCTCGTCGCCGCCCGAGAAGCCGCCGGGGATGAACACCATCTGGGCGGTTTTCAATTCTCGTGCGAATCTTTCGACGCTTTCTTGGATACCTGCCGCGCTTAGGTTGTTGATCACGATGATCTCGGGATCAGCGCCCGCGTCAGCCATCGCCTTGGCGGAATCGTACTCGCAGTTCGTACCGGGGAACGCGGGGATCAGCACCTTGGGTTTAGCCGGCGCGCCGGTTTTTCTTTTCTGTTCCTCATTAGAAGCGGATGTTTTATTCATCACGTAGGAGAAATTCTCAACAGGAGCGTGCGTATCGGGAATGTTGCAGGAATACACGCCCTCGAGCTTGTCCTCATATACCTTTAATACTTCCTTTTCGGAAATGCTCTCACCGCCGTAGGTGAACTTGCCGTCATCGGTGACTGTACCGATCAGCGTGCCGTCGATCTCCCCGGTCGCTTCGAGCAGGAACGCGCCGTAGCAATAGCCGAAGAGCTTGTCGAGCGCGATATTTTCATTGAATCGGAAGCCGAAGCCGTTGCCGAACGCGGATTTCATGACCGCCTCGGCGATACCGCCGATCGTGGGGGTATAGGCGGCAACGACCTTGCCCGCGAGCATCAGCTCGGTGACCTTGCTGTACAGCGCGATCAGGCTGTCGGTCTCGGGCAGACCGTTCTCGTCATAGTCGGGGGTAAGCAGAACCACCTTGTGACCCGCCGCCTTGAACTCGGGAGAGATGATATTCTTCACCTTGTCGGTGGTGACGGCGAAGGAAACGAGCGTCGGGGGGACGTCGAGATCCTCAAAGCTGCCGGACATACTGTCCTTGCCGCCGATCGAGCCGATACCCAGCTCCATCTGCGCCTTGAACGCGCCGAGTAACGCCGCCAGCGGCTTGCCCCAGCGCTTGCCGTCCGTGCCGGGCTTTTCGAAGTATTCTTGGAATGTTAAGTATACATCCTCAAAGGACGCGCCGGTCGCGATCAGCTTGGAAACAGATTCTACGACCGCGAGATACGCGCCGTGGTATGGGCTCTTTTCGGTAATCAGCGGGTTATAACCCCATGCCATCAGAGATACGGTGTCGGTGTGCTTCTTCTCAACACTTACCTTCTGCACCATCGCCTGGATGGGAGTAAGCTGGTTCCTGCCGCCGAAGGGCATGAGCACCGTGCCCGCGCCGATGGTGGAGTCAAAGCGCTCGGAGAGACCGCGCTTGGAGCAGATATTCAGATCAGCGGCGATCGCGTTCATGTTCTCGGTGAACGTGCCGCTGATTTTCTTGTCATAGCTTTCGGGAGCGGCGGGGGTGATGTCGATGTGCTTCTCTGCGCCGTTGGAATTCAGAAACTCGCGGGAGATATCGACGATCTTGCTGCCGTTCCATGTCATGGTAAGGCGGGGATCCGCCTTAACGACCGCTACGGGGCAGGCGTTGAGGTTCTCTTCCTTCGCCAAAGCTAAGAACGCTTCCACGTTCTCGGGTTCAACGACGACCGCCATACGCTCCTGCGACTCGGAGATCGCAAGCTCGGTGCCGTCTAAGCCCTCGTACTTCTTGGGAACGGCGTTGAGGTCGATATCGAGACCGTCAGCCAGCTCGCCGATGGCCACGGACACACCGCCCGCGCCGAAGTCGTTACAGCGTTTGATCATGCGGGTCGCTTCACTGTTGCGGAAAAGTCGCTGGAGCTTGCGTTCCTCGGGAGCGTTACCCTTCTGCACCTCCGCGCCGCAGGTCTCGACCGAATGAGCGTTGTGCGCCTTGGAAGAGCCTGTCGCGCCGCCGATACCGTCTCTGCCGGTCGCGCCGCCCAAAAGGATGACGACGTCGCCGGGAGCGGGGACTTCACGACGGACGTTCTCAGCGGGAGCGGCGGCGATGACCGCGCCGATCTCCATGCGCTTCGCAGCGTAGCCGGGATGGTAGATCTCGTCGACGATACCGGTCGCAAGACCGATCTGGTTGCCATAGGAGCTGTAGCCCGCGGCGGCGGTGGTGACGATCTTGCGCTGAGGGAGCTTGCCCTCGATGGTCTCGGACACGGGAACGGTCGGGTCAGCCGCGCCGGTCACACGCATCGCGCCGTAAACATAGGCGCGTCCCGAGAGCGGGTCGCGGATCGCGCCGCCGATACAGGTTGCCGCGCCGCCGAAGGGCTCGATCTCGGTGGGGTGGTTGTGGGTCTCGTTCTTGAAGAGCAAAAGCCACGGCTCGGTTACCCCGTCGACTTCAACGTCCATCTTCACGGTGCAGGCGTTGATCTCTTCGCTCTCGTCGAGCTTATCGAGCTTGCCGTCCTTCTTCAGCTGACGGACGGCGATGGTAGCGAGGTCCATCAGGCAGATGGGCTTGGTTCTGCCCAAATTCTTGCGAACATTGATATATTCATCGTAAGCGGATTGCAGAAGCTCGTCCTCGAACTTCACGCTGTCGATGGTAGTCAGGAAGGTGGTGTGGCGGCAGTGATCCGACCAGTAGGTGTCGATCATGCGGATCTCGGTGATGGTCGGGTCGCGGCGCTCCGACTGAAAATACTGCTGACAGAACGCGATATCGTCCGCGTCCATCGCAAGACCGTAGTCCGCTACGAATTTTTCCAGTCCCTCGCGATCAAGCGCATTGAAACCGTCGAGGGTCTTGACGGTAGTCGGGATCTCATATTGAACCGCTAAGGTCGCAGGCTTATCCAAAGAAGCCTCGCGTGCTTCAACGGGGTTGATGACATACTTCTTGATCCGGTCAATCTCGCTGTCGGTCAGATCGCCGTACAGGACATAGACCTTTGCCGAGCGGATCAGCGGACGGTCGCCCTGAGAGATGATCTGGATACACTGGGCGGCGGAATCCGCGCGCTGGTCAAACTGACCGGGCAGGAATTCGACCGCAAAGGCACACGCGTGTGCGTCCTGTTCTATCTCTATCTCAGGTGTTGCGATATCCAGCTGAGGCTCGGAGAATACCGCCTTCACCGCGTAATCGAACAGCTCCTCGGAAATATCCTCCGCGTCATAGCGGTTGATCACGCGCACATTCGTCAGAGATCTGATCGACAAAAGATCGTTGATCTCAGAGCGCAGGGCTTTTGCCTCATTCTGTAAGCCCTCTCGTTTTTCTACATATACTCTATATACCATAGGGTCAGTCCTCAGCTTTCGCTTTCAACGCTCTCTGACCGATATCATGACGGTAAAAAGCGTTGTCAAAATGTATCTGCTCCACCATGCGGTAGGAGCTGTTGATCGCTTCCTGTAAAGAATCGGCGATCGCGGTCACGCCTAAGACGCGTCCGCCGGAAGTCAGGAGCTTGCCGTCCTCTTCCTTTGCACCCGCGACGAATACGCAGGGCGCGATATCGGCGGGAATGGTGATCTCGTAGCCCTTTTCATAGGACACGGGATAGCCCTCAGACGCCATGATGACACAGGCGGCGTTTTTATCGTCAAACTCGACAGGTGTTTCGGCAAGCGTGCCGTCGGTAGTCGCCTTCATGATCGTGAACAGGTCGGACTTCAAGAGAGGTAAGACGACCTGTGTCTCGGGATCGCCGAAGCGACAGTTGTACTCGATGACCTTGGGACCGTCCTTCGTGATCATCAAACCGAAGTACAGACAGCCCTTGAAGGTTCTGCCCTCGGCGTTCATCGCTTCCATTGTCGGGAGGAAGATCTTTTCCATACACTCCTTCGCGACAGCGTCGGTGTAATACGGATTCGGCGCGACGGTACCCATACCGCCGGTGTTGAGCCCCGTATCGTTATCGCCGGCACGCTTGTGATCCATCGAAGAGATCATGGGCTTGACGACCTTGCCGTCCGTGAAGCTCAGCACGCTGACCTCGGGACCCTCGAGAAATTCTTCGACGACGATACTGTTGCCGCTCTTGCCGAACTTCTTGTCCTTCATGATGGAGATGACGGCGTCTTCCGCTTCTTCACGGGTGGTCGCGATGATAACGCCCTTGCCCAGCGCCAGACCGTCCGCCTTGATAACGGTGGGCAGCGGAGCGGTTTTGATATAGTCGAGCGCTTTTTCAGCGTCGTCAAAGACCTCATACGCTGCGGTGGGGATGCCGTACTTCTTCATCAGATTCTTCGAAAAGACCTTGCTGCCCTCGATGATCGCGGCATTGCTGCGCGGGCCGAAGCAGGGGATCCCCTTTTCTTCCAGCGCGTCGACACAGCCCATCACCAGCGGGTCGTCGGGAGCGACGACGGCGTAGTCGATGCTGTTGTCCACAGCGAACTTCACGATACCGTCGATATCTGTCGCGCCGATACCGACACACTCGGCGTCAGCGGCGATACCACCGTTGCCCGGCAGGGCATAGATCTTCTCGATCTCGTTATTTTCTTTCAGCTTTTTGATGATGGCGTGCTCGCGTCCGCCGCCGCCAACGACGATAATTCTCATAGATTGACTCCTTTCAAAGGCTCCCTTTGGTAAAGGGAGCTGTCACCGAACGGTGACTGAGGGATTGCATAAATGTTTGAGCGTCAGCGAGTATCCAAATAATAATGTTGGTCGCTTCGCTCCTTTTGTACAATCCCTCCGCCTCGATACCTCGGCACCTCCCTTTACCAAAGGGAGGCTCCGAATCAATGGTGGAACAGTCTCATACCGGTGAACGCCATCGCCATGCCGTACTTGTCACAGCACTCGATGACCAGATCGTCACGGATAGAGCCGCCCGGCTCTGCGATATACTTGACGCCGCTTTTGTAAGCGCGCTCGATGTTGTCGGAGAAGGGGAAGAAAGCGTCGGAACCGAGGGCGACATTGTCGATGGTGTCGAGATAGGCTCTCTGCTCCTCATCGGTGAAGGGAGCGGGCTGCTCGGTAAAGTACTTCTGCCAGTTGCCGTCAGCGGTAACGTCCTCTTCGTTCTTATTGATGTAGCCGTCGATGACGTTGTCACGGTCGGGACGGCGAATATCGTCGCGGAACGGCAGGTTCAGTACCTTATCGCTCTGGCGGAGGAACCAGGTGTCCGCCTTGCTTCCCGCGAGACGGGTACAGTGGATACGGCTCTGCTGACCGGCACCGACGCCGATCGCCTGGCCGTCTACCGCGTAGCAAACGGAATTGGACTGGGTATATTTCAAGGTGATCAGAGAAATGATCAGATCGCGGACAGCGCTGTCGGGCAGCTCCTTGTTCGCGGTGACCAGATTCCCGAGCAGTTCCTTGTTGATCTCAAAGTTGTTGCGACCCTGCTCAAAGGTGATGCCGTAGACCTGCTTATGCTCAACGGGAGCGGGAACATAGTTCGGGTCGATCTGAACGATATTGTAGTTGCCCTTTCTCTTACCCTTGAGGATCTCAAGCGCCTCGGGCTCATAACCGGGAGCGATGATACCGTCGGAGACCTCGCGCGCGATCATCTTCGCGGTGGTGACGTCGCAAACGTCGGACAGCGCGACCCAGTCGCCGAAGGAGCACATGCGGTCGGTACCGCGGGCACGCGCATAAGCGCAGGCGAGGGGGCTGTCGTCCAGACCCTCGATATCGTCAACGAAGCAAGCCTTCTTCAGCTTATCGGAAAGCGGTACGCCGACAGCCGCGGAGGTGGGGCTGACATGCTTGAAGGAGGTGACGGCAGGAAGTCCGAGCGCCTCTTTGAGCTCCTTGACGAGCTGCCAGGAGTTGAACGCGTCGAGGAAGTTGATGTAGCCGGGTCTGCCGCAGAGGATCTCGATGGGCAGATCGGAGCCGTCGTGCATAAAGATCTTAGCGGGTTTCTGGTTAGGATTACAGCCGTATTTTAACTCAAATTCTTTCATGATGATTATCTCCTTTGTTAAGGTTTATTAATACGAATCACGCGTTCTTGTTGACCAGACGGTTTTCCTCGTCGCCTGTCTCGAGGTCGATGTAACGGACATACAGAGAGATCTTGTTGTTCTCGTCGAGCGCGTTCCAGAGCTTGTCGGTGAAAGCGTCGATGTCGTCGTCGATCGCGACGCGCTCAGGTTCACCCTGGAAGGTGGGGATCGGGTTGCCGTCGCAGACGTAGGTGTGGATGAAGTGACCCAGACCCGCCTTGGACGGATAGCTGAAGCCGTAACGGGCACAATCAGAGCCCTCGGGATCGATGGATTTGAGGATCGACATCTGATAGGAAAAGTCGCCGTCCTCAAAGGTCAGCATACCGCTGATACGGGGCGTGAGGTTCGGCGCGTCGGGCTCGAACTCGCGCTTTTCGAGCGCCTTGTTGAAGCTCAGACCCTTTTCAAGCCCCTCATAGATGGTGTCGGTCTGGTCGCCGTTGGTGACGATCAGGTTGTTCTCATACTCGCGGATCGCCGCATAGATGATCAGCGAGGGATCCTCGACCTTAGAGGCGTCAAAGGGCTCGGTGTAAACCGCTCCGTCGCGCTCGGTAAAGATACGGTTGCGGGAATTGGCGCTGCGACCCATGATGAAGTAAGCGGTCGCCGCCTTCTTGCCGTCGGCAGTTCTGCCGATGACGATGCCTCTGCCCGGATAGGTGTTGCCGTCGAGCAGCTCTGCGATGTCGTTGATTTTGTAAATGTTCATTTCATATACCCCCATTGTTGATTATGGTAAATTGGCTATCTGATGAGCGACCTTCTCTACCGATCGGGGCAGGATGATCCACTCCGCTTGCTCCATGACGCGTTTTTGCAGGGTCTCGGGCGTATCGCCGTCCTGTACCTCGACAGCCTTTTGGGCGATGATCTCACCGCCGTCGGGGATCTCGTTGACGAAGTGGACGGTCGCGCCGGTGACCTTCACGCCTTTTTTGAGAGCCGCCTCATGCACCCGAAGCCCGTAGAAGCCCTGTCCGCAGAAGGACGGGATCAGCGACGGATGGATGTTGATGATACGGTGGTCAAAACGCGCGGTGAAGCGCTCGGACAGGATGGACATAAAGCCCGCGAGGACGATCAGGTCGATCTCATTTTCTTCGAGCGACTGCATCAAAGCTGTTTCAAACGCTTCCTGCGTATTTAATTCTTTTTTAGAAATATACAAAGCTTTGATTCCCGCTTTCTCGGCGCGGGTCAGCGCATAGGCGTTTTGGTTATTGGAGATCACGAGGGTGATCTCTCCGCTGTGGATGATACCACTGCGCTCAGCGTCGATCAGCGCTTGCAGGTTGGTACCGCCTCCGGAAACCAGCACAGCGATCTTGGCTTTTAACATAACTCGATCTTCTCCTCGCCCTGCGCCTTGATGATCTCGCCGATGATGTAAGCGTCCTCGCCCTCGGCTTTGAGGATAGAGAGCGCCTCGTCAGCCTTGTCAGAGGGAACAACGATGCTCATGCCGACGCCCATGTTGAAGGTGTTGAACATATCATGCTCGGAGATATTGCCTTTCTCCTGAATGAGCTTGAAGATCGGCAGGATGCGGACAGCACTCTTGTCGATTTTCGCGCACAGACCGTCGGGGATGGAACGCGGGATGTTCTCATAGAAGCCGCCGCCGGTGATATGGGAGATCCCCTTGACCGCTACCTTTTCGAGAAGCGCTAAAACAGGCTTGACGTAGATCTTGGTCGGGGTGAGCAGGGTCTCGCCCACGCTCTTGCCGCCGAGCGCCTCTACAGGGGTCTTGATATCGGCGTTCTCCACGTCAAAGACCTTACGGACAAGAGAGAAACCGTTACTATGGACGCCGGAGGACGGAAGCGCGATCACAACGTCGCCGACCTCCATCGTCTTGTTGTCGATGATCTTGTCTTTATCGACCACACCGGTGCTGTAGCCCGCGAGGTCGTATTCATCCTCGGGATAGAAGCCGGGCATCTCGGCAGTCTCGCCGCCGATCAGCGCCGCGCCGCTCTGTACGCAGCCGTCGGCGACGCCCTTGACGATATCGGCGATACGCTCGGGAACGTTCTTGCCGCAGGCGATATAGTCGAGGAACAGGAGCGGTTTTGCTCCCACGCAGACGATATCGTTAACGCACATCGCCACACAGTCGATACCGACCGTATCGTGCTTGTCCATGAGGAACGCTAATTTCAGCTTGGTGCCGACGCCGTCGGTGCCGCTGACCAGAACGGGCTTAGCGATACCCGTCAGATCAAGCTCAAATAAACCGCCGAAGCCGCCCACGTCGGAGCATACGCCCGCTGTCGCGGTGCGTGCGACGTGCTGTTTCATCAGCTCGACCGCCTTGTAGCCCGCGGTGATATCAACGCCCGCCGCAGCGTAAGCGTCGGATTTAGAATTTGTATTCATAATCTACCTTTCTGCTCAACAATTGAGCATTGAACAAATAATATAACATAGAAACAGAAATCCGTAAATCGCCGTTTATAACCTTGGTTCATCACATAGCGAACCTATGACCCGCCGTTGAAGCCGTTCAAGTTCATAACGAACGCTTCAAAAGGCGAAACAAAGGCACACGTGCCTACTCTTCGCCGTCCCAGCAGTAGGTACACAGGTCGCACTTGGGCAGTCCGATCGCCTCGACGATACCGTCGAGAGACTGGAAATCCAGCGAATCGAATTTCAGATGTTCGCAGATGGTTTTTCGCAGATTTTTGCCGCGGGTCGTAGAGCCGTCGGCGTACTCCTTGATATGATTGAAGCCTTCTTCGCCCTCGAGATCGAGGATCACGCGCCTTGCGATCAGATCCATATCGGAGGTGTTGCGCGAAAAATTGAGGTACTTGCAGCCGTACATGATCGGCGGACACGCGGAGCGCATATGCACGCTCTTCGCGCCGTTCTCATACAGGAACTCGACCGTTTCTCTGAGCTGGGTGCCGCGGACGATACTGTCGTCGACAAAGAGCAGGTTCTTGTCCGTGATCAGATCATAGACGGGGATCTGCTTCATCTTCGCGATCTTGTTGCGGTCGGTCTGGTTGGTCGGCATAAAGGAACGCGACCAGGTGGGGGTGTATTTGATGAACGCGCGCGCGAAGGGCTGTTTGCTCTCGTTCGCATAGCCGATCGCGTGGGGCGTACCTGAATCGGGAACACCGCCGACATAGTCGATGTCGAGCTTGCCGAGATTCTCTGCGTCATGCTGCGCCATGATCGCGCCGTTGCGGTAGCGCATCAATTCGACGTTCACGCCCTCGTAGGTCGAGGTAGGATAGCCGTAGTAGCTCCAAAGGAAAGAGCAGATACGCTTTTTCTTACCGGGTTTTTCGAGCTGCTTCAAGCTGTCGGGGGTGAGCATCACGATCTCTCCGGGGCCGAGCTCGCGCTCATCCTCGTAACCGAGCTTTTGATACGCGTAGCTCTCGAAGGATACCGCGTAACCGTACTCGCTCCTGCCGATACAGACAGGCAGCCGCCCGACCTTGTCGCGCGCGGCGATCAGTGAGCCGTCCTCGCACAGGATCAAGATGTTCTGGGTGCCCTCGATGACGCTCTGGGCAAATTTGATGCCCTCAACAAAGCTGCTCTGTGTGTCGATCAGCGCGGAGAGCAGCTCGGTGGAATTGATCCTGCCGCCGGTCATCGCGTCGAAGTGGCCGTACGAGCGCATCAGATGGCGGTCGATCAGCTCCTCAGCGTTATTGATGATACCGACGTTGCAGATCGCGTAGGTGCCGAGATGCGAGCGGATGAGCATCGGCTGGGGGTCGGTGTCGGAGATGACGCCGATCGCCGAGGTGCCCTGCATCTCGCCGAAAATATGCTGGAATTTTGTACGAAACGGTGCGTTTTCGATGTTGTGGATCTTGCGCTGGAGACCGATCTCGGGATCGTAGGCGGCAAGTCCGCCGCGCCGTGTGCCGAGATGGGAATGGTAGTCAACGCCGAAGAACACATCCATCATGCAATCCTCGTTTGAGGTGATGCCGAAAAAGCCTCCCATAGTTACCTCCCTGATTCAGAGAACAGAGAAAAGAGAACAGAGAATAGTGAAGGGAAATCCTTACGGATTTTTGAATTTATCAATCGGTGCGGGCAAAGCCCGCCGATCACTGTTATCTGTTTCTGTTATCTGTTATCTTTCTTATAATCTCTCTGAGATTCCTTTGTCTTTCTCTAAAACGACTGCCGCGTCAGCCTTACGCTTTTGATCGAGCTTTGCGGCAAGCTGAGCGTCCTCCACGGCGATGATCTGCGCCGCCAGCAGCGCCGCGTTCGCCGCGCCGTTCAAGGCAACGGTCGCGACCGGGATGCCGGTGGGCATCTGCACCGTAGAGAGCAGCGCGTCCAGTCCGTCCATCATGCCGCCCTTGCAGGGGATGCCGATGACGGGCAGGGTGGTGTTCGCGGCGATCGCGCCCGCCAAATGCGCCGCCATGCCTGCCGCGGCGATGATCGCGCCGAAGCCGTTCGAGCGGGCATTTTTCGCAAAATCAGAAGCTTCTGCGGGTGTTCTGTGCGCGGAATAAACGTGTACTTCAAAAGGGACGTCGAGGGTCGACAGCATATCGGTCGCCTTTTTGACGATCGGCAGATCGCTGTCCGAACCCATGATGATTCCGACTTTTTTCATATATATATACCTCCAAATGGTTTTAGTTAGGAGTGAGAAGTGAGGAGTGAGGAGTTAAAGGGAAACGCTGACGCGTTTTAGATTGATAGGTGTTTGCATAACAAATTATTAATGGGTGTGGGCTGATACTAATCCTCGATTTGGCTTACAACTCCCATGCAACAGCGCTCCAAGAACGAAGTGATTGGCAAAGCGCCACTGCTGAGCCCACCATTAATTCCTAACTCCTAACTCCTAATTCCTAACTGAACTCTTACTTCATCGCGGAGCTCTTATCCTTCTGGATAACGTCGTGAGCGCCGCCCTCGACGATCGAGGTCGCGGACACGAGCGTCAGCTTCGCCTTTTCCTGTAACTCGCGGATCGTCAGCGCGCCGCAGTTGCACATAGTCGACTTGACCTTAGAGAGCGACAGCGCGACGTTGTCCTTTAAGGGACCCGCGTAAGGTACGAGGGAATCGACGCCCTCTTCAAAGCTGAGCTTTTTGTCGCCGCCGAGGTCATAACGCTGCCAGTTTCTCGCGCGCTGGGAGCCCTCGCCCCAGTACTCTTTATAATAGGTGCCGTTGATCGAGACCTTGTTGGAGGGGCTTTCGTCAAAGCGGGCAAAGTATCTGCCCAGCATGATAAAGTCCGCGCCCATCGCCAGCGCTAAGGTGATATGGTGATCGTATACGATGCCGCCGTCGGAACAGACGGGGATGTAGACGCCTGTCTCCTCAAAATACTTATCACGCTCTGCACAGACCTCGATCAGCGCGGTCGCCTGGCCGCGTCCGATACCCTTGGTCTCGCGGGTGATACAGATGGAGCCGCCGCCGATACCGACCTTGATGAAGTCGGCGCCGCAATCGGCAAGATAGCGGAAGCCCTCGGCGTCGACCACGTTGCCCGCGCCTACCTTGACGCTGTCGCCGTAATGCTCACGGATCCAGTCGATGGTGAGCTTCTGCCACTCTGAGAAGCCCTCGGAAGAATCGATGCACAGTACGTCAGCGCCCGCCTCGATCAGCGCCGGTACGCGCTCAGCATAATCGCGCGTATTGATACCCGCGCCGACGACATAGCGTTTATGCTCGTCGAGCAGCTCGTCTGGGTTCGCCTTGTGGCTGTCATAGTCCTTGCGGAACACAAAATAACGCATATTGCCCTCTTTGGAAACGATCGGCAGAGCGTTAAGCTTATGATCCCAGATGATGTCGTTGCACTCGGAGAGAGTCGCGCCCTCGTAGGCGTAGATCAGCTTGTCGAAGGGGGTCATAAAGGTCTCTACCTTCTCCGACTTGTCCATACGGCTGATACGATAGTCACGGCTGGTGACAACGCCGAGGAGCTTTCCGTCGGGCTTACCGCCCTCGGTCACGGCGAGGGTAGAGTGACCGGTGCGCTCGGTCAGCTCGATGACGTCGGCAAGTGTCGCGTCGGGGCTGATGTTAGAGTCGCTCTGGACAAAGCCTGCTTTATAGCTCTTGGCACGGCGAACCATCGCCGCCTCGTCCTCCACGGACTGGGAGCCGTAGATGAAGCTCACGCCGCCCTGGGTCGCGAGGGCTACGGCGAGCTTATCGCCCGAGACCGCCTGCATGATGGCGGATACGAGCGGGATATTCATGGTGATCGCACTCTCCTCGCCCTTCTTGTACTTGACGAGGGGTGTTTTTAAGCTGACGTTCGCGGGGATGCACTCGGAAGACGAGTAGCCCGGGATCAGCAGATATTCGTTAAAGGTATGGGCAGGTTCATTGATAAAAGTTGCCATAATCAGTATTTCCTTTCAGCATGTTCATTGATTGTCATTACGAAACAAGGACACACGTGTCCAATCTCAACTGATTCAGTATTTTCTTTCTGCTTTGGTCTCGCAGTAAATACAGCGGTATATCTTATTCTCTTTGTCCGTCAGACGGAACACATGGTCGAGCTCCTGCTCGGTGGTCGTGATACAGCGCGGATTCATGCACTTGATGACATTCACAAGCTCCTGCGGCATGTCGATACAGCGCTTGCGCTTGAGCTCGCCGTCACGGATGATGTTGACGGTCGCTCCGGGATCGACAAAGCCGATGACGTCCATGTTGATGTGGGTGCGGGAATCGATCTTGATGATATCCTTCTTCCCCATCTTCTTGGAGCTCACGTTCTTGATGATCGCGACGGAGCAGTCAAGGGAATCGAGGTTCAATAGCTCATACAGCCGCATACCGCGTCCGGCGGTGATGTGGTCGATCACGATACCGTCACGGATAGAATCGATGTTCATATCGTACCCGCCTCCTTTAAGAGCTTTAAGATCAGCGCCATGCGCATATACTTGCCGTTGAGTACCTGCTTGAAGTAGCAGGCGCGGGGATCGTCGTCGATCGCGACGGAGATCTCGTTGACACGCGGCAGAGGGTGCATGATGCAAAGGTCATCTTTCGCGTTCAAGAGCTTGTGCGGGGTGAGGATGTAGCTGTCCTTGAGTCGCAGGTAATCTTCTTCGTTGAAGAAGCGTTCGCGCTGGACGCGCGTCATATAGAGGATATCGAGGTCGCCGATCGCGTCTTCGAGGCCGGTGGTCTGGTAGTAAGGGATACGGTTGCGCTGGAGCACGTCCTTTTTGACGTAGCTGGGGACTTTTAATTCTTCAGGAGAAATAAGAACAAACTTTACGTTCTTGTAGCGCGACATCGCGTTGATCAGCGAATGGACGGTGCGTCCGAATTTCAAGTCGCCGCAGAGTCCGATGGTCAAGTTGTCCATGCCGCCCTTCTCACGATAGATGGTGAGAAGATCGGCGAGCGTCTGGGTCGGGTGGTTATGACCGCCGTCGCCCGCGTTGATGACGGGGATGGACGCGGCGCGCGAAGCGACCAATGCCGCACCCTCTTTCGGATGGCGCATAGCGATGATATCGGCGTAGCAGGAGACGGTCTTGGCGGTATCGGCGACAGACTCGCCCTTTGCGGCAGAGCTGTTGTTTGCCGAGGATACCGAGATCACGTTGCCGCCCAGCTCATACATCGCCGCCTCAAAGCTCAGTCGAGTGCGGGTCGACGGCTCAAAGAACAGGGTCGCGAGCTTCTTGTGCCTGCAAACCTCCTGATACTTTTCGGGGTTGTCGATGATGTCGCAGGCGGTTTTCATCAGTTCGTCGAGTTCCTCTACCGAGAGGTCGACGATATCGAGTACACTTCTCATGCGTTCGCTCCGATCCAGCTCTCGTCGGAGGGATTGTTGCGGAATTTGATCAGTCGCTGTACATCCTCGGGCTTGATATAACCGTCCTGAGCGGCGACCTCGGCGATCACGTCGAAGTTGGTCAGCGAGATGTTCTTCACCTCTGCGGCGGCTAAGCGGTCAAGACCCTTCTGCATACCGTAGGTGAAGATGGACACGATACCGAGCACCTCGGCGCCCGCTTCACGCAGGACATCGACGACCTCCAGCACCGAGCCGCCGGTGGAGATCAGATCCTCGACGACAACGACCTTCTGACCCTTCTCGAGTCTGCCCTCGATCTGGTTCTGACGACCGTGATCCTTGTGACCGGAGCGGACGTAGCCCATCGGCAGACCCATGATGTGAGCGGTGATGGCGGCGTGAGCGATACCGGCGGTGGAGGTGCCCATCAGCACCTCGGCGTCGGGGTAGTTCTCACGGATCAGCTCAGCCAAGCCTTCCTCAACGTCAGTGCGGACGTCCTTGTCCGACAGGGTCAAGCGGTTGTCACAGTAGACAGGGCTTTTGATGCCGCTCGCCCATGTGAACGGCTCTTCGGGGCGGAAAAATACCGCCTTTATTTTTAATAAATCTTTTGCGATTTTAATATTCAGTTCCATATCTGTACCTCCGTTATCAATCTACAAATTCCTCAACACAGCGTCTGTACGCCGCGACGGGATCGTCAGCCCGGGTGATCGGTCTGCCGACGACGATGTAGTCGGAGCCGATCTCCTTTGCGGCGGCAGGGGTCATGACGCGCTTTTGGTCGCCGATATCGCCGTCTGCGAATCTGACGCCCGGGGTAACGGTCAGGAAGCTCTTGCCGCAGGTATCGTGTACCTTGCCTGCCTCCAGCGGCGAGCATACAACGCCGTCGAGACCGCTTTCTTCAGCGCACTTTGCATAATGCATGACAACCTTGTCGATGGGCTCTTTGATGAGCAGATCGTTTTCCATCGCCTCTTGATCGGTGGAGGTCAGCTGAGTGACCGCGATCAGAAGCGGCCGTGTGCCGTCCTCGCGGGTCAGACCCTCCAGCGCGGCTTTCATCATCGCCTTGGTGCCCGAAGCGTGGAGGTTGGTGATGTCCACGTCGAGGTTCGAGAGAACGTGCATGGCTTTCTTGACGGTGTTGGGGATATCGTGGAGTTTCAGGTCAAGGAAGATCTTGTGACCTCTGCGCTTGATCTCGCGCACGATCGACGGACCCTCAGCATAATACAGCTCCATGCCGATCTTGACGAAAGGCTTTCTGTCCTCGTTCTCGAACTTGTCGAGGAAATTGAAGGTAGCTTCTGCGCTCGCAAAGTCGCAGGCTACGATAACGTCCTTACCCATTCTGTACCCCTCCTATGATATGTGACAGATTGTTGATGTGATATTTGTCCATCGCGGCGGGAAGCTCGTCGATGATCTTCCTGCACGCCATGGGATCGACTAAATTCTGCGCGCCGACTTCAACAGCAACAGCGCCGGCGAGCATCATCTCGATAACGTCCTCGGCACAGCTCACGCCGCCCATACCGACGACGGGGATATTCACCGCTTGCGCGACCTGGTAGACCATCCTCAGCGCGACGGGGAAGATCGCGGGACCCGAGAAGCCGCCCATCGTGTTCTTGATAACAGGCTTCCTCGTTTTCAGATCGATCCGCATACCGAGCATGGTATTAATCAGGCTGATCCCGTCCGCTCCCGCTTCTTCACACGCCTTGGCGATGCCGACGATATCGGTGACGTTCGGGCTGAGCTTCACGATGACGGGCTTTTTCGTCACGGCTTTGACGGCTCTTGTGACCTCAGCCGCCGCCTGCGGCGAAGTACCGAAGCTCATGCCGCCGCCGTGGACGTTGGGACAGCTGATGTTG
This sequence comes from uncultured Ruminococcus sp., assembly GCA_902790985.1. GTDB lineage: Bacteria > Bacillota > Clostridia > Oscillospirales > Acutalibacteraceae > Ruminococcoides. The sequence goes on along the minus strand of CADAUE010000014.1, from coordinate 2,545 downwards.
ACCTCCAGCCAGCCGACCTGTTCTTCTTTATCTAAACGCTCGCAGGTGTAGGCATAGTCCTCGACCGAAAAGCCGCTGACGTTCGCCATCACGGGCTTATGAAAGCATTGTTTCAGCTTCGGCAGTTCCTCCGCGATGACCTTATCCACGCCGGGGTTCTGGAGACCGACAGCGTTGATCATACCCGCGGTGCATTCGGCGATACGGGGCGTAGGGTTGCCGAAGCGTGGATCGCGGGTCGTACCTTTGAAAGAAAACGTACCTAAAATATTGATGTCGTACCACTCGGAGAACTCGTAGCCGTAGCCAAAGGTACCCGACGCGGGGATGACGGGGTTGTCCATCTCGATCCCGCAGAGATTCACACTCAGTCTGCCCATAGGATCTCCTCCTTTTTCAGCACAGGCCCATCCTTGCAGATGCGCTTGTAGCCGGTGATGGTCTTGCACGAACAGCCCATACACGCGCCGAAGCCGCAGCCCATGCGTTCTTCAAAGCTGAACTGTCCCGAGGTAGAAGTCGCCTCGAACAGCGCCTTGAACATCGGCATCGGTCCGCAGGTGTAGAAGTAGGTGTAATCCTCCGGCAGGGCGTCGGTGACAAAGCCCTTCACACCGTGAGAGCCGTCGACGGTCGTGACCTGTACGTCACAGCCAAGCGCCTTGAACTCGTCTTCATAAAAGACCTCGTCGGCGGTATTGAAGCCTAAGACGACGCTGACCTGTTTGCCCTGTGCGAGCAGCCTTTTCGAGAGCAGGTACATCGGCGGTACGCCTACGCCTCCGCCGACAAGCAGCGGGTTGTCGCCCGACAGGCTGAGATCGTAGCCGTTGCCCAGCCCTGTCAAGACCAAAAGCTCGGTGCCCGCGGACAGCTTGCTCATGACGGCGGTACCCTTGCCGACCACCTTGTAGATCAAGGTCAGCACATCGCCCTCGACGTCGCAGACGGAGATCGGGCGGCGCAGGTAGAAGCCGTCGAGCTGTATATTGACGAATTCCCCGGCATTTTTGATCGCCGAGGTATCGCCGCGAAGGAGCATTTTATAAACGTCCGTCGCAATTTTAGTATTTTCAATGACGGTAAAAACGGTATCTTGCATGATTCACCTCATGAAATGATGATTCTGACATGTGTCCCGCCGTTGATGCCGACAGTCGATCACCGACTTCGCAAAAGGCGGAATAAAGACGCGCACGTTATGCGTCAATGGTGGAAATCGTGAGGGTGGTTTCTTCGAGAACGTCGAGCAGGACGCGGACGGTGTCAAGCGAGGTGAAGATGGTCACGCCGTTTTCGACCGCTGTCTGACGGATCGCGGTGCCGTCCTCATAATGCACGCCCGACATGATCGCACGCGTGTTGATGACGTAGCTGACGTAGCCCGCGCGGATCGCGTCAAGGATCTGGGTGCTGCCCTCGCTGAGCTTTCTCAGCGTTCTGGTACGGATACCGTGTTCACGCATTGTCTTGGCGGTCAGATCGGTCGCCTCGATGTTGAAGCCGAGGTCGTAGAAACGGCGGATCAGCGGGACGGCTTCTTCCTTGTCCTCATCGGCGAGGGTGACGATGACCGTGCCGTAGTTCTGCACCTTGGTGCCTGCCGCGACGAGCGCCTTGTACATCGCACGTGAGAGCTTCTTATCATAGCCGATCGCCTCGCCGGTCGACTTCATCTCCGGGCTGAGATAAGCGTCGAGACCCTTGATCTTCTGGAACGAGAATACCGGTACCTTGACGTAGTAACGCTTCTTTTCTTCGGGATAGAGCTGGAAGATGCCCTGCTCTTTTAAGCTCTTGCCGAGGATGACCTCGGTCGCGATGTCCGCGAGGGAGTAGCCGGTGGATTTAGACAGGAACGGAACGGTTCTACTCGATCTCGGATTGACTTCTATAATGTATACATCATCGTTTTCATCAACGATGAACTGGATGTTGTACAGACCGACGATGCCGATGGCTTTGCCGAGTTTTTTGGCGTATTGTAAGATAATACCCTTGACCTTGTCGGAGATCGAGAAGGACGGATAAACGCTGATGGAGTCGCCCGAGTGGACGCCGGTTCTCTCGACCAGCTCCATAATACCGGGGACGAATACGTCCACGCCGTCACAGATCGCGTCGACCTCGACCTCTTTGCCCATGATGTACTTGTCGACCAAAACGGGCTTATCCTCGTCGATCTCAACCGCGGTTTTCAGATAGTGTCTGAGGTCTTCTTCCTTGCTGACGATCTGCATCGCGCGACCGCCGAGGACGAAGGACGGACGGACGAGAACGGGATAGCCGATCTCAGCGGCTGCCGCTACGCCCTCTTCGATCGAGGTGACAGCCTTGCCCGCGGGCTGCGGGATTCCGAGCTCCTTGATGATCGCGTTGAAGCTGTCGCGGTTCTCCGCTCTTTCGATCGCCGCGCAGTCGGTACCGATGATCTTGACGCCGCGATCCATCAAAGGCTGAGCGAGGTTGATGGCGGTCTGACCGCCGAGAGAGGCGATAACGCCCTCGGGCTGCTCAAAGTCGATGATCGCCATGACGTCCTCGG
>CADAUE010000013.1 GCA_902790985.1 uncultured Ruminococcus sp. | reverse complement strand
GTAGAGATTGCCACGTCGGAACCTTGTTCCTCCTCGCAATGACAATCTGAAATGCGCCCCGTGGCAATCTCAACCGATTAAAAGGGTCAAATACCCCGCCCGAGCATAGCGAGGGTAAAGTGTCCGGCGGACACTTTAGTGCTTGCACCGGGGAAGTTTATTTGAGCCATTAGCGAGATAATTCTCAGAAGGTATTGATTTTTTCTCATAATCCCTGTATAATATCAAAGATAAGGCGCTTTACGGCGCTGAATGCTATGTTAATTAGGAGGAAATGTATATGATTTCTGCTGGCGATTTCAGAAACGGCGTAACTTTCGAGATGGACGGACAGGTCGTCTCCATCATCGAGTTCCAGCACGTAAAGCCCGGTAAAGGCGCTGCTTTTGTCAGAACCAAGATCCGCAACGTCATCACCGGCGCTGTGGTTGAAAAGACCTTCAACCCCAACGACAAGTACCCCACCGCTTTCATCGACAGAAAGGATATGGAGTACAGCTACAATGACGGCGATCTGTACTACTTTATGGATACCGAGACATGGGAGCAGATTCCGATCAACGCTTCTATCCTCGGCGACAGCTTCAAGTTTGTCAAAGAGAACATGGTCTGCAAGGTGCTGTCCTACAAGGGCAACGTCTTCGGCGTAGAGCCGCCCAACTTTGTTGAGCTGCAGGTCACCCAGACCGACCCCGGCTTTGCCGGCAACACCGCGACCAACGCTACCAAGCCCGCTACCCTCGAGACCGGCGCTGAGATCAAGGTCCCGCTCTTCATCGAAGAGGGCGAGATGATCCAGATCGACACCCGCACCGGCGAGTATCTGGGCAGAGCATAAGGAGATCACTATGAATCTGACTGAAAGAATCGCGTATATCCGCGGACTCGCGGAAGGCCTCAAGCTCGATGAGAACAAGGACGAGGTCAAGGTCATCAACGCTATCATCGACCTTTTGGAGGATATGGCATATGACGTCGTCGATATGGAAGAGATCGTAGACGACGTATGCAACCAGGTCGATGAGATCGACGAGGATCTCGCCGAGGTCGAGGACGAGCTCTACGGCGACGATTACGAGACCGAGTGGGAGTATGACGACGACGAGGACGATCCCTTCGACGATGACGAAGCCTACTACGAGGTCACCTGCCCTTCCTGCGGCGAGACCACCATCCTCGACGAGGACGCGCTGATCGAGGGCGAGCTCAAGTGCCCGATGTGCGGCGCGGAGTTCGAGTTCGACTTCTCCGAGCTGCAGGAGGATATCGACGCGATCGAAGAAGCGGATAAAAAGGCTGACGAAAAAGCCGATGATAAGGCGGAGGATAAAGAAGAGAAGAAATAATCTGTTTTTCTATCTGCCGATTCAATTCCATCCACACAGGCGGTACGATCCCGGTCGTACCGCCTTCCTTATTGCCGTCGAGAGGGCTTTTATTATGTAGGAGATGACGTCTGACAAGATGTCACCGCACAGCGAAGCAGATCAAGTTCTCCGTAGGGTACGGCGCTTGTCGATGTACCGAAACCTTTCCGACCTATCTCGTTCACTCGCGAAGAAACCGCGCCTATACGCCCCCTCTGACGAGGGGGTTGGGGGAGAGATAACGCAGCGAGATAGCGGAAAAATAACGATTGACCCAATACCGTGAGAAACGGTACATAATATGCGGTTTGGAATCGTTCATTTCCTCGACCGACGCGGTTCGTTAACCTTCCCTTCCTTGTGTCATCATCATTTTCGACTCCCATCACTGAACAGTCATCGCATAGCCCTTTTGGCTGCGGAGGTCTCAACTCTATGTTTAGATCACAATTCTCACAATTGTGACAAAACGCACTAAGAAAAAGATAACGTTAAGGAGAAAGAAAAGGGTAAGGATAAAGTCAAATAAAAAGAAAAAGATAATCTCAAAGTTTTATTTTCTTTATTTGTGTGCGGTTGAAGTGCAGGTATGCACTTCAACCGCACACGTATTGAGAAGAACAGAGCGGAGAAGAGCAGAAGCTTTTGTTGACAGGATGATTCTTCACTATTTCGGCTTTCTTACATAGGATAGCATGAGGTGATAGCATGCTGTGCCGCAAGAAACGCACGCCCTTGCAGAGGAGGGTACATAAGATCTGCGCCGTGATACTCGTTACGGCGATCCTATTTCTGATCTACTTCGAGGTCGCCGTCAAAGCGCAGCTCTCGGATATCATCGTTCGCGATATGCAGACGGTCGCCGAAGAAGCGGTCACCATGGCGGTCGACGAGTATCTTTCCGATCACTTCGAGATAGGGGAGAAGCTCTGTGACATCGCCTATGACTCCGGCAGAGTAGCCGCCGTGACGCTGAACCCGTCCTATGTCAACGCCGTCAAGACCGCCGTCACCGCAAGCGCCCAGGAGCAGATCGACGCGCTGTCCCACGCCCGGGGCGTCAGCGCCCGGCTCGGCAGCTTCACGGGGCTGGTGATGCTGATGAACGTCGGACCCGAGGTGCGTTTTCCCGTCGACAGCACACAGACCGTTTCCTGCGAGTTCCATAGCTCCTTTGAGAGCGGCGGCGTGAACCAGACCGTCCACCATGTCACGATGACGGTATATGTCGACCTCTTGATCTACAGCCCGTTTCGCGTGGCTGATACCGTCAGCGCCTCGTCGACCTTTGAGATCGCCCAGACGGTCATCGTCGGCGCGGTACCGTCCTACAGCGGCGTGGTGACATACTGAGCCCGGGCTTTGTGTTGTGAGATTATATGCTTTTGCGCTTGACTTTTGACCGCCATGTGGTATAATAGAGGAGCAACGGCGGAGGCGGTATACTAACCGCCGCTGTCCTGTTGGTTTGTAATAGTCTGTTAGGTGCTTTGGTGGGCGTTCTAACATTTGATGATGTAGTCTATACAATCGACTATGTCGCGGTCGGTGAATACCGCCTCTGCTCCGTTGCCAAAGTAATCAACTTCATCCGGAAAAAAGCTTTTCGTCTATCCTTTGGGTAGGCGATTTTCTTTTGCCCGGAATCCCAACATTTTGCGTGAAAACGCTTGAAAAGGCGGATATCTTGTGTTATAATCTACTGGATAATAGGCTTATAATGCGAAGTTTGCGCATTTATCAATCGTCATTGCGAAGCCCGTAAGGGCTGTGGCAATCTCAACCGATTTCAACGGAGGAATACAGTTTGTCCGAAACCGTTAAGATGAATGACAAGCAAATCGAATATCTCAACCTGACCGCGGAGCTGATGACCATCCGCAAGCGCGGCGAGGTGCCGCTGGCGTACATCCGCACCTACGGCTGTCAGCAGAATGTCGCCGACAGCGAGCGGATTAAGGGGATGCTGCGTGTGGCGGGCTACAGCTTCACCGAGGACGTCGAAGAAGCCGACTTCATCCTCTTCAACACCTGCGCCGTGCGCGAGCATGCCGAGGACAGGGTGTTCGGCAACGTCGGCGCGCTGAAAAAGCTCAAACGCCGCCATCCCCAGATCTTGATCGCCCTGTGCGGCTGTATGATGGAGCAGGAGCATGTCGCCAAAAGGATCCACGACAGCTTTCCTTTTGTGGGACTGGTGTTCGGCACGCACTGTATGCATGAGTTCCCCGAGCTGCTCTATAAGAGTTTGGTGGATGGCTCTCGCGTATTCGTCCGCGATAACGACGATAAAAAGGTCTATGAGGGCATCCCCGCGTACCGCGACGGTAAGTTCAAGGGATGGCTCCCGATCATGTACGGCTGCGATAACTTCTGTACCTACTGTATCGTGCCCTATGTGCGCGGCAGGGAGCGCAGCCGTCAGCCCGAGATCATCATCGCCGAAGCGAAAGAGATGATCGAACAGGGCTACAAGGACATCACCCTGCTGGGACAGAACGTCAACAGCTACGGCAAGGGGCTTGACCCGCGCCCGACCTTCGCTCAGCTGATCGGCGAGATCGACAGGATCCCGGGCAACTACTGGCTGCGGTTCATGACCTCACACCCTAAGGACTGTACAAAAGAACTGATCGACGCGATCGCCGACAGCGAGCATATCTCGCTCCACCTGCACCTGCCGTTCCAGTCAGGTTCGGACAGAGTCCTCAAGGCGATGAACCGTCACTATGACCGACAGAAGTACCTTGATATCGTGAACTACGCAAAGTCACGGATCCCCGACGTATCGCTGACGAGCGACGTCATCGTCGGCTTCCCCGGCGAGACCTACGAGGATTTTCAAGAGACCTTGTCGCTGATCCGCGAGGTGGGCTTTACTTCGCTGTTCACCTTCATCTTCTCACCGCGGACAGGCACCCCCGCCGCTTCGATGGACGATCCCGTCTCGGATGAAGAAAAGGGCAGATGGTTCCGCGAGCTCTTAGCCGTACAGGAGGAGATCGCCGCCGAGCGGTGCGCCTCCATGATCGGCAGGGTCGAAAAGGTGCTGGTCGAAGAAAAGGCGAAGAAAGAGGGCAGGCTCTGCGGCAGGACCTCGGGCAATATCATCGTCGAGTTCGACGGGGATGAAAGCCTGATCGGCGACTTTCATAACGTCAAAATCACCACCGCCCGCAACTGGATCCTCACCGGTGAGTTGGCAGAATAATCCGTAGGGGAGGGGCTTGCTCCTCCCGATAATCCCAATCAGAAATAATTCTAAAGGAGAAATATATTATGACAGACGTAATCGCTATAGCAAGACAGCTCGGACATGCGATCCAGGAGCAGGACGAATACAAGAACATCGTCGCCGCCAAGAACGCGGCTGACGCGGACGAGGGCTTACAGAACCTCATCACCGAATTCAACATCAAGCGCGTCGCGATCAACGCCGAAGCGTGCAAGACCGACCGTGACGAAGATACCTTAAAGAAGCTCAACGAGGAGATGCGCACCGCGTACTCCGATATCATGTCTAACGAGAACATGAAAGCGTATAACGACGCAAAGCAGGCGTTCGACAAGGTGCTCCAGCGTGTGCTGGCGATCGTTCAGCAGAGCGCCGACGGTCAGGATCCCGATACCACCGATTTTAGTGAGGATTGCACCCACGACTGCTCTACCTGCGGCGGCTGTTCGTAATACAACTTGTCATTGCGAAGGGCGTTAACCTTTGATGCCTGTATATAAATCGTCATTGCGAGGCTCGCAAGAGCCGTGGCAATCTCAACCGATTAACAAAATCGGACTTTTGAGAGCTATCATTCTATGGAGATAAGCCTATGAGCTACTTTGTTTACTTGATGACCAATCAAAGCGATGACGTACTCTATACAGGTGTAACCAATGATTTGATTCGTCGTGTGTATGAACACAAAACGCATATTGATCCAAAGGCATTTACTACTCGATATAACATAGAGAAATTAGTGTATTATGAGCAGTATTCTGAGCCTAAATTTGCAATTGCACGGGAGAAACCGATCAAAGGTTGGAATCGTGCACGAAAGAACAAATATATCAGTGAAATGAATCCTGATTGGAAGGATTTATACGAAGAAATAATCGGTTGAGATTGCCACAGCCCTTGCGGGCTTCGCAATGACGATTGATAGAATCGGTTGAGATTGCCACAGCCCTTGCGGGCTTCGCAATGACAATTGGTAGAAGGAAGTGAGAACATGGCGGAGTTATCTCCGATGATGAAGCAATATTTTCAAATCAAGGAGGAGAACAAGGACAGCATCCTGTTCTTCCGTCTCGGCGATTTCTACGAGATGTTCTACGACGACGCCAAGCTCGCCTCCAAGGAGCTGGAGCTGACCCTCACCGGACGCGACTGCGGACAGGAGGAGCGCGCCCCGATGTGCGGCGTGCCGTTCCATTCTGCCGAGAGCTACATCGCCCGACTGGTATCAAAGGGCTACAAGGTCGCGATCTGTGAACAGACCGAGGATCCCAAGGCAGCCAAGGGGCTCGTCAAGCGCGACATCATCCGCGTCATCACCCCCGGCACCGTGATGGAATCCTCGATGCTCGACGAGAGCGAGAACAACTATATCTGCTCCATGTACGCCGACAAAAGCTACGTCGGCATCGTCTTTTGCGATATCTCCACAGGCCAGCTCTTTGTGTCCCGGTTCAAGAGCGACCACAGCTTCTCTCAGCTCAAGGATCAGATCACCGCGTATTCTCCGAAGGAGCTTCTGATCTGCGGCAAGCTCGCTCAGAACAAGGTCTTGCACCTCTTTCTCAAAGAGAAGCTCGGCTCAGCTTCCGTGTCCCATCCCGACGAGAGCCTGTGCGGACTGCTCGAATGTACCTCTCTGCTCGAGCGGCATTTCAACAAAGAGAATATGGATAAGATCGCCGACTCGAATGAGCTGATCATCGCGCTCGGCGTGCTGATGTCTTATCTCAAAGATACACAGAAAACGGGTCTCGAACGGATCGACAACATCGAGTTTTATGCCGAGGATCAGTACATGAAGCTCGATTTCAACACCCGCCGCAATCTGGAGCTGACACGTACCATGATCGCGAAAGAGAAGAAACATTCGCTCCTCTGGGTGCTTGATAAGACCAAGACCGCCATGGGCAAACGCTTGATGAAGTTCTGGGTCGAGCATCCGCTGATGAATATCACCACCATCCTGAAGCGTCAGAACGCGGTCGAGGAGCTGGTGGGCGACACCGTGAACCGGCTGGAGCTTTCGGCGAACCTCTCCGGGATCTTCGATATCGAACGTCTGATGACCAAGATCGTCTACGGCTCGGCTAACGCCCGTGAGCTGCGATCTCTGTGTCAGGCGATCGCGAACCTCCCTACCCTTAAAGCGACCCTCGAGCCCTTTACATCCAAGCTGATGCATGAACTGTACAGGGATATCGACACGCTCGAGGATATCCATGAGCTGATCGACTCCGCGATCGTGGAGGATCCGCCCTTTTCCGTGCGCGAGGGCGAGTTGATCAAAGGGGGCTACTCCGCGCCTCTTGATGAGTTAAAGCACGATATGAACGATTCCACCTCCCTGCTCACGCGTATCGAAACCGAGCAGAAGGAGCAGACGGGGATCCCGAAATTAAAGGTCGGCTACAACCGTGTATTCGGCTACTATATAGAGGTCACCAATTCGTACAAGAATCTGGTGCCCGAAACCTACATCCGCAAACAGACGCTCACCAACTGTGAGCGCTACATCACCCCCGAGCTCAAGGAGCTGGAGGGACGGATCCTCGGCGCGAGGGAAAAGAGCGTCGCGATCGAGTATGAGCTGTTCAACGATGTGCGCGAGCAGGTCGCCCTAAACCTCGACCGTATCGAGCGTACCGCCAAGGCGATCGCAGTGCTGGACGTTCTGGTATCGCTCGCCAATGTCGCGACCGACAACCGCTATACCCGTCCCGAGATCACACAGAGCTCCGTCATCCGTCTCAAGGACAGCCGCCATCCGGTGGTCGAAGCGCTGCTCAACAACGCGCTGTTCGTTCCGAACGACGTCATGCTCGATAACCTTGAGAACCGTATCGCGATCATCACCGGCCCCAACATGGCGGGTAAATCCACCTATATGCGGCAGGTCGCCTTGATCGTATTGATGGCGCAGATGGGCTCGTTCGTGCCCGCATCTTATGCCGAGATCGGGCTTTGTGACGCGATCTTTACGCGCGTCGGCGCTTCCGACGACCTCGCGAGCGGTCAGTCCACTTTTATGGTCGAGATGAACGAGGTCGCGAACATCGTACAGAACGCTACATCCAAGAGCCTGTTGATCCTCGACGAGATCGGCAGGGGCACCTCGACCTACGACGGCATGAGTATCGCCCGCGCGGTGCTGGAGTATGTCGCCGACAAAAAGAAGCTCGGCGCGCGCGCCCTCTTCGCGACCCATTACCACGAGCTGACCGCGATGGAAGAACTCTTGGACGGCGTGAAGAACTACAACATCGCCGTCAAGAAGCGCGGCGACGAGATCACCTTTTTACGCCGCATCGTCCCCGGCGGCGCGGATGAGAGCTACGGCGTAGAGGTCGCGAAATTAGCGGGTCTGCCCGACAGCATCATCGAGAGAGCGAAAGAGATCTTGGCTCAGCTGAACAGCAACGCTCCTCGTGAACATATCGGGGCAGTCGCCCCGATCGAAGAACCCGACTTGCAGCTCAGCCTCATGCCCTCGTCCGACGGCATGATCGAGCAAAAGCTGCGAGCGGTCGACGTCAACACCTTGACCCCCATAGAGGCGATGAACATCCTCTATGAGCTCAAGGGAATGGTAGATTAGGTGAATGGTGAATGGTGAATGGTGAATAGTGAATAGTGAATAGTGAATGGTGAAGGGAAAATCCTTCGGATTTTTGGATTCCTAAAACATAGACAACAAACGCTTTGCTGATGATAAATCGGGTGCGGGCAGCGCCCGCCATCAACCATTCACCATTAGTCATTCACTATTCACCAAAAAGAAAGGAGGAACGCCCATGGGCAGGATCAATGTACTGGACAAGCACGTCGCGGAGCTGATCGCGGCGGGTGAGGTTGTCGAGCGACCCTCGTCCGTCATCAAAGAGCTGGTCGAGAACTCCATCGACGCCGGTGCTTCGGCGATCACCGTTGAGATCAAGAACGGCGGCGTTACCTTCATGCGCGTGTCCGATAACGGCAGCGGTATTCTGAAAGAGGATATCCGTCCCGCGTTCATCCGTCATGCTACCTCCAAGGTCAAGGTCGAGGATGACCTCGACGCGATCGCGACTTTAGGCTTTCGCGGAGAGGCGTTGGCGAGCGTATCCTCCGTGTCCCACCTCGAGCTGATCACCAAAGCGCGTGAGGAAGAGACCGGCACACGCTATCTGATCGAGGGCGGCGAGGAGATCGGCTTTGAGGACATCGGCTGTCCCGACGGCACCACCTTCATCATCCGCGACCTGTTCTACAACGTGCCCGCCCGCATGAAATTCCTCAAGACCGATATGGCGGAGGGCAACGCCGTATCGAACGTCATCGACAAGATCGCGCTGTCTCACCCCGAGATCGCGCTGACTTATATCAAAGACCAAAAGACCGTTCTGCGTACCGCGGGGGATTCAAAGCTCCTGTCGGCGATCTACGCCGTCTACGGTCGTGATTTCGCAAAGAGCCTGATCCCCGTGGACTACACGCTGGGCGGCATCCGTGTTTCGGGTTACATCAGCCGTCCCGAGAACGCCCGCCCCAACCGCAATATGCAGAACTTCTTCATCAACCGCCGCTTCGTCATCTGCAAGACCGCGATGGCGGCGATCAGCGAAGCCTGCAAGGGGAGCGTGATGGTAGGCAAATTCCCGTCCTGCGTTCTGAACCTCGACATGTCCTTCAACGCGGTGGACGTCAACGTCCATCCGACCAAGCTCGAGGTGCGTTTCGTCAACGAACGTCCCGTGTTCGACGCGGTCTATCACTCGGTGAAAACCGCCTTGATGAACGGTGAAAAGCGCGTGGAGGCACGGCTGCCCGATCAGCCCGCGAAGCCCGTTAAGCGCGTCAATCCCTTTGAACTGGCGCAGAAGGTGTTTCGCGAGCGCGATGAAAAGCCCGTGGTACAGCACGCGGTAAAGCCCGCGCCTAAGACGGTTTTGAAGGAACAGGAGCAAAAAGCGGATCAGCTGTTCTCTATGCTCGACGAGCCGGAGGTCACGATCCCCAAGCGCACGATCAAGGTCGCCGATCCCGCGCCCGATTACGCCGAGCGGTATCAGCGGCATATCGAAGAAAAGCGTGAGGGATCGCCCGCGCCTGTGCAAGTACCGGAAAAGCCTGTTTCTGAGCCTGTTGTACAGCCCGCAGAGCCGCCTTGCGAAGAACCAAAGCCCTTGATTGACGTCGACGAAAACTACTACAAGTACCTCGGCGAAGCGTTCAAGACCTATATCATCGTGGAGAAAAACGACCGCGAGCTGATGCTGATCGACAAGCATGCCGCCCACGAGCGTATCATCTACGAGAAGCTGAAAAAGGAAAAGGGCAGCGGCTACAGCCAGCTTTTGCTGACGCCCTTGACCGTTACCCTCAACAAGATCGACTATAACGCCGTCATGTCCGACCTCGACGTATTCCGTGAGGCGGGCTTTGACATCGAAGATTTCGGCAGCGGCAGTGTGATCGTGCGATCCGCGCCCCAGTACCTGCCGATGGAGGATATCGAGCCGTCCGTGATCGAGATGGCGGGATACCTCAGTGAGAATAAAAAAGAGATCCGTTCCGAAAAGATGGATTGGATCTACGCGAACGTCTCCTGCCGCGCCGCGATCAAAGGCGGCAACCGCAACACCGAGCAGGAGCTGATCGATCTGGCGCGTCGTGTAGAGGACGAGGATATCCGCCACTGTCCCCACGGCAGACCGGTCTGTATCATTTTGAAAAAGCACGAACTCGAGCGGATGTTTGGAAGGATAGAATGATGGAAAAGATACCCCTCGTAGCCGTCGTCGGGCCTACCGCGTCGGGAAAAACCGCATTGTCCGTCGAGATCGCGAAGGCGCTGGACGGCGAGATCGTCTCCGCCGATTCCATGCAGATCTACCGCGGCTTGGATATCGCGACTGCAAAGCCCTCTGAGGATGAGAAGCAGGGGATACCCCACCATCTGATGGACTTTGTCGACCCGTGCGAGAGCTTCTCCGTCGCGCGGTTCTGTGAGCTGGGGCATGAGGCGATCAAGGATATCTACAGCAGAAAGAAGCTCCCCATCATCGCGGGCGGTACGGGACTGTATGTCGACGCGCTGTTGGGCGCGATGCGCTTTGAGGAGCAGGACGAGGATCTCGCCCTGCGCGTGCTGATCACCACCGAGCTGCAGGAAAAGGGGATCGACAAAATGTTGGAGGAGATCCGTACCTTTGACCCCGAATCCGCCGAGAGACTCGGCATCGAGCGTAATCCCAAGAGGATCGTGCGCTGTATCGAGGTCTACCGCTCTACCGGTATGACCCAGACCGAGCTGAACAAGAAGCAGCTGAACGCCGACCCGCCGTACAGGACGGTGAAGATCGGGCTTTCGGCAACGGACAGAGATTACCTCTACGACCGTATCGACCGCAGGGTCGATCAGATGATGGATAACGGTCTTTTGGAGGAGGCGCGCCGCTTTTATGACAGCGATTTCGGCGACACAGCCGCCGCCGCGATCGGCTACAAGGAGCTTTTGCCGTATCTAGAAGGAGAGCAGGATCTCGATATCTGTATCGGCAGCCTCAAGCGTTCCACACGCCGCTACGCCAAGCGTCAGCAAACGTGGTTCAAACGCGATCCCTCCATCCGTTGGTTTATGATAGATCGGCTGAGCTTTGACGATATCACAAGCGAAGCGATCGACTATATCAAGAAGGAATTATTATGAGTCAAGCGAAAACGAACCGTTCCAAGCTTACCAAAAGAATATTGTTCGGCGTTGCGATCGCGCTGGTGCTGGTGTACATCGTGTTCCTGTTCATCACCACCAACTTCTTAGGCAACGACAATATCGTCACCGAGACCGCGTATCACGCGAAGGCGTACGATATCGTCGAGTCTAAGGCGATCGTCGCCAGAAGCGAGGAGTATCTGCAGACAGGCACCTCGGGCGTGCTGGTCTATGACGTCAGCGACGGCGACAAGGTCACCGCCGACGGCGTTGTCGCGACAGCGTACGCGAGCCAGGATGACGTCAGCGCCTTACAGCAGATCAAGGCGCTGGACGCTCAGATCGAGTATCTGAAATCGCTCAGCGAGGTCAACTCCTCCGCCAACGTCGGTATCGACACGATCAACAGCCAGATCAACGAGCGTTTGACAGCGGTACTCAAATCGGTCAACGCGCGTGATTTCTCCAACATCCGAACCTCCGAGGACAACCTCCTGACCTCGATCCTGCGCAAGCAGATCCTGACGGGCGAACAGGGCGACCTTTCCGTGAAGATCAGCGAGCTGACCGCTCAGCGTGATGCGATCAGCGCGGGCGCGTCGATCGGAACGGTCAAGGCCGGTTCCGCCGGTTACTTTGTGTCTAAGGTCGACGGCTACGAAAAGACCTTTGACGTCACAAAGCTCGACGAGCTGACGGTGGAGGATATCGAGAACGCCTCCGCGTCCGATATCAACCCCGATGACTATATCGGCAAGATCATCAACGGCGTCAACTGGTACCTGCTCTGTCCCGTGACCCGGGACCAGGCGACCGCCTTGAGCCATGCCGATCAGAATATCAAGATCCGCCTGCCCTCGGCGGTCGACGGTGAGATCCCCGCAAAGATCCTGCACGTCAACAATGTGACCAACTCCGACAGAGCCGTCGCGGTGATCCAGTGCAACTACATGAACGACGCCCTGTCAAAGCTCCGCCGGGAGAACGTGGAGATCATCGTCAACGAGTATGAGGGTCTCAAGATCAGCAAAGCCGCTCTGCATGACGACGACATCACCTATACCGTCACCGACGACGCCGGCAACGATACCCAAAAGACCGAGCGCGTCCAGGGCGTGTATGTCGCCTACGGCGCCGAGCTGGTGTTCAAGCAGGTCGCGATCACCTATGCGGGCGACGAGTATATCATCTGTAACGAAGAGCCCGAGCCGGGCGTGCTGCTCAACGGCACCACGGTCTCGCTGTATGATAAAGTAGTAGTTGAGGGAGGAGATCTGTTCAATGGAAAGATCATTAGCTGACGTAGAATATAACTATCGCCGTATCTGCGAGAATATCGAGAAAGCGGCTCAGTCGGTCGGAAAATCTGCCGACGACATCACCTTTTTGGCGGCGACCAAGACCGTCGACGCCGAGACCATCAACCACGCGATCTCGCTGGGACTTCGCTATATCGGCGAGAACCGCGTACAGGAGCTTTTGTCAAAGTACGACAGCTACGACCTCGATCACGCCTCGCTCCAGTTCATCGGACATTTGCAGACCAATAAAGTCCGCCAGATCGTCGGCAAGGTCGATCTGATCCAGTCCGTCGATTCCGAGAAGCTCGCGCGCGAGATCTCCCGCTGCTCCGAAAAGCTCGGCGTCACCACCGATATCCTCTTAGAGGTCAACATCGGCAGAGAAGAGAACAAGTCCGGCGTTCTGCCCGAACAGCTCGAGGAGCTGCTCGAAAAAGTCAAGGATATCCCCGCCGTAAAGGTGCGCGGACTGATGGCGATCCCCCCGATTTGTGAAAATGCACAAGAAAATTGTAAATTTTTCGATAATATGCGTCATATCTTCCTTGACATCCGTACCAAAAATATAGATAATATATCTATGGATATACTTAGCATGGGTATGTCTGACGATTATCAGGAAGCGATACGCTGCGGCGCGAATATGATCAGAGTCGGATCGGCTCTGTTCGGCAAGCGCAACTATACCTAGTCATCGCGAAGGTATATACAAATTGTCATTGCGAGGGCGTATATCAATTGTCTTTGCGAGGGCATATATCAATTGTCATTGCGAGGACGTATACTAATTGTCATTGCGAGGAGCAGCCAAAGGCTGCGACGTGGCAGTAGCTCTCAACCAATCAGCGTTCGCGTAATCGCTCCGCTTCTTGGGAGAGCCTTGCATGGGTGCTGTATGCCAAATCATAGATTTGGACAGCACCTCACAATCTCAACCTTATAATCTTCTCAACGATGAAAAAACAGAAACAATATCACTATAAACGGAGGAAACCAAAATGGCAGGATTTGTAGACAAGTTCAAGCGCATGTGGGACGCGCCTGACGATGAGTATGAGTACAACGAATATGACGATTATGACAGGGACAGAGACGATGAACCCATGGAGGATGAACCCCGTTCATCCCGCCGTTCCTCCTCTTCATCCCGTTATGACGATTTCGACGATCTGGGCTCGCGTGAATCTTCCCGCCGCAACAAGGTCGTCAACATCAGCGCGACCGCAAAGCTCTCCGTCGCGCTCTTCAAGCCCGAGCGTTTCGGCGAAGAGACCCGCAACATCGCCGATGAGCTGATCAAGACCCATACGGTCGTATTGAACCTCGAGAACACCAACAAGGATATGGCGCGCCGTATCATCGACTTCCTCTCCGGCGTCGCTTACGCGAACCGCGGTAAGATCAAGAAGGTCGCGACCTCTACCTTTATCATCATCCCGAACAACGTCGACCTCACCGGCGACGATCTGCTCGACGAGCTGGAACACAGCGGCGTTTACTTTTAAGTGATCACGCCCGAAGACAAGCTCCTGCTCGATAAGGCGTATGACGCCATAAAGCTCTCTGAGCTGCGGAACATCCCGCGGTTTCTGGGCTTTCTCAACGAGCACGAGAGCCTGTATCTGCAAACGAATCTTCCGAGATCCGCCGATATCCTCTTTTTCGGCGGCTACCCCGACGCGACACGGCTGATGCTCGGCGCGGGGGCTGAGGAGGGCGACTTCCCGATCACGGCGCTTGAGCTTTTGTACAAGCCGGAGTTCGAGTTGCGTCACCGCGACTTTTTAGGCGCTTTGATGGGGCTCGGGATCCGCCGCGATACCGTCGGAGATATCCTGACGGGTGAGGGACGGACGGTGATCTTCGTGCGCGACGACGTCGTGCCTTATATGCTCTCGAACGTCGACAAGATCGGCAGGGTAGGGGTGAAGATCGGTTATGCCGACACGTCCGAGCTGCCCGTGCCGGACGACTTTGACGAGCAGGTGTTCACCATAAGCTCCCTGCGGCTGGACGCGTTCGTCGCCCACGCCGCGAACCTGTCGCGCGAGAAAGCCGCGCGGCTGATCAAAAACGAGATGGTCACGGTCGACTATGTCACCGAGAACGGCGTAGCCTTTCAACTGCACGAGGGCGCGACCGTTACGATAAGGAAATACGGTAAATTTGTTCTGACGGCTCTGCTCGGCGCCTCCCGCAAGGGAAAACTGCGGATAGCGGTCAGACACTATAGATAAATTGTCATTGCGGGGAGCAGCCAAAGGCTGCGACGCGGCAATCTCAACTGATGCTATAATTTAGGATAGGAGAGTAAAACTATGTTAACGATTGATGAAATCAGAGAAGTCAGTTTCCGCCGTGCGGGTAAGAACGGCTATAACGCCGCGGACGTAGACGAGTTTATCGATGATGTAACCGCTACTGTTGAGCAGCTGATCGCCGAGAAGAACGATTGCATCCGCAAGATGGATATCTTAGCCGGCAAGATCGAGCAGTATCGCGAGGACGAGGAGACCGTCCGCAACGCTCTGATCACCTCTCAGAAGCTGAACGATAAAACCATCAAGGAAGCGCAGAACAAGGCGGAGTACATCGTCAGATCCGCCGAGAAGAAGAGCCGTACCATCCTCACCGAGGCTGAGATGGCGACCGAGCGTGAGAAGGACAAGTTCGAAGCCCTCCACGCCGAGACCGCGAAGCTGCGCACCGAGCTCATCGCTCTGTACAAGAAGCACCTCTCTATGGTAGAGGAGCTGCCCACCGAAGAGGACGTCAAAAAGACGCGCAAGGAGCTTGACGAGAAATATCCCTTTGAGCCGGTCGAAGAGATCATCAAGACTGAAGAACCCGACGTCGAGGAAGAGATGGTACAGGCTGCCGAGCCGGCTGATACCGCCGATGACGACGTCAAGATCCGCCCCGAACTCAAGCGCGAGCGCCACGATAAGTTCGATCAGCTCAAGTTCGGCGACAACTACGACGTAGAATAAAAACGAAATATCACAGAACCGAGCGCCGTCAAGGCGCTTGGTGTTTGTATGAAATACTAAATTTGGAGTGTATATACGATGTCCCAGGATTATAATGCCACCCTTAACCTGCCGAAGACCGACTTTCCCATGAGAGCCGGTCTGCCGCAGTCCGAGCCCAAAACGCTCGAACGCTGGGAGCAGGAAAAGGTCTATGACAAGCTGATCAAAAAGAACGAGGGTAAGCCGCTGTTTGTGCTGCATGACGGCCCTCCTTACGCGAACGGCGATATCCATCTCGGTCACGCGCTGAACAAGATCTTAAAGGATTTTATCGTCCGCTACAGGAACATGGACGGTCACCGGTCGCCCTTTGTGCCCGGATGGGATACCCACGGTCTGCCCACCGAGCTGAAAGCCAGAGCCGAAGCGGGTATCGGCAATTCCGCTGATATTTCTGTATTAGAATTAAGAAAGCTCTGTGAGAAGTTCGTGCGCGGCTATATCGACGACCAGCGCGTCCAGTTCAAGCGTCTGGGCATCATCGGCGAGTGGGACGATCCTTATATCACCCTTAGGCATGAGTTCGAAGCTGAGCAGATCAAGGTCTTTGCCGAGATGGCGGAGAAGGGCTATATCTACAAGGGCTTGAAGCCCGTCTACTGGTGCCCCGAGTGCAAGACCGCTTTAGCGGAAGCCGAGATCGAGTACGCCGAGGATCCCTGCCATTCCATCTATGTCAAGTTCCCCGTGTCGGACGATCTGGGCAAGTTCTCCGCGATGGGCATCGACCCCTCTAAGGTCAGCTTCGTCATCTGGACGACCACCACCTGGACCCTCCCCGCGAACCTCGCGATCTGCGTCGGACCGCGCTATGAGTACTCTGTCATCCAATGCGGCGATGAATACTATGTCATGGCGACCGATCTGTACGAGAACGCGATGGCGGAAGCGGAGCTTTCTGACTATCAAGTCGTCGCGACCGTCAAGGGCGCTGAGCTCGAGTACATGAAGGCGCGTCATCCCTTCCTCGACCGCGAATCTCTCTTGATCGTCGGCGAGCATGTCACGCTCGAGAGCGGCACCGGCTGTGTCCATACCGCTCCCGGACACGGTGTAGACGACTATAACGTCTGCCGGAATTACCCCGAGATCCCTACCATCTGTCCCGTCGATTCCAACGGCGTTCTGACCGAAGAAGCAGGTCAGTTCGCGGGTCTGACGACAGAGGAGGCTAATAAAAAGATCGCCGTCTACCTCGACGAGAACGGCTACCTGTTCGCGCTCAAGAAGATCATCCACCAGTATCCGCACTGCTGGAGATGCAAGACTCCTATCCTGTTCCGCGCGACCGATCAGTGGTTCTGCTCCGTAGACGACTTCAAGGACAAGGCTGTCGACGCGATCAACACCGTACAGTGGATCCCCGCGTGGGGCAAGGATCGCATCACCGCCATGGTACGCGACCGCAAGGACTGGTGTATCTCGCGCCAGCGCAAGTGGGGCGTTCCGATCCCGATCTTCTACTGCAAAGAGTGCGGCGAGCCGCATATTGACAAAGCGGCGATGCTGGCTGTCGCCGACCTCTTCGGCAAAGAAGGCTCTAACGCATGGTTCGAGAAGGACGCGTCCGAGATCCTTCCTAAGGGTACTACATGCAAAAAGTGCGGCGGTACCGAATTTGAGAAAGAAACCGATATCATGGACGTCTGGTTCGACAGCGGTTCCTCGTGGCGCGCTGTCTGCAAACGCCGTCCGTATCTGGGCGCTCCCGTCGACCTGTATCTTGAGGGCAACGACCAGTATCGCGGCTGGTTCCAAAGCTCCCTGCTGACCTCTGTCGCTACCGAGGGCGTCGCTCCCTATCGTACCGTGCTGACCCACGGCATGATCCTCGATATGGAACGCCGCAAGATGTCCAAGTCCGCGGGCAACGGCATCAGCCCGCAGGAGGTCATCAAGCAGTACGGCGCCGACGTGCTCCGTCTGTGGGTCGCTTCCTCCGACTACCAGTCCGATATCAGCATTTCGCGCGATATCTTGAAGCAGATGAGTGAAGCGTATCGCAAGATCCGCAACACCGCGCGTTATATCCTCGGCAACTTGAACGACTTTGATCCGAAGAAGGATAAGGTCGGCGCAGAGGACTTCCTCCCGATCGACAAGTGGGCTGTCAACAAGCTCAACGAGCTGATCGCGACCGTGACCGACGCGTACGACAAGTACGAGTTCCATCAGGTCTATCATTCGATCCACAAGTTCTGTGTCGTCGATATGAGTAACTTCTACCTCGACGTACTCAAGGACAGATTATATACCGAGAAGGCGGATTCCAAAGCGCGCCGCGCGGCTCAGACGGTGATGTACCTCATCCTCGATTCTCTGACCCGTATGCTCGCTCCGATCCTCGCCTATACCTCCGACGAGATCTGGCGCTTTATGCCGCATGACGATACCGTCGACGCCGAGAACGTCCTCTACAACGAGATGCCCGAGCGTATCGAGATCGAGATCGACGACGCGTTCACCGCCGCGTGGGATCGTATCCACGACCTGCGCGATACCGTCAAGAAATCTCTTGAGATCGTCATCAAGGACAAGGTCGTCAAGTCCTCTCTCGAGACCTACGTCACGCTCAAAGCGAGCGGCGAGGAGTACAGCTTCATCGAGAGCGTCCTGCCCGAGCTGAAAGCGGTATTCATCGTGTCCGACGTCAAGCTGGTCGAGGGCGACAACGCGTTGTCCGGTGAGCTCGAGGTCGAGGTCACTAAGGCAGAGGGCGAGAAGTGCGACCGCTGCTGGAGCTATTCGACTACCGTCGGTTCCTGCGCCGAGCATCCCACGCTCTGCGCGCGCTGTGCCGCGATCCTCAGATCATAATAAATTGTCATTGCGAAGCTCGCAAGAGCTGTGGCAATCTCAACCTTAAATTGCTGTCATTGCGAAGCTCGCAAGAGCTGTGGCAATCTCAACCTTAAATTACTGTCATTGCGAAGCTCGTAAGAGCTGTGGCAATCTCAACCTAATTCAACATATGCGGTGTATCACACGGTACACCGCTTTGTACTTCGGATGTGAAAATATGCTCATCATCTACATCGCTATCATCGTGATCATCCCGATCCTGTCCCAGTGCATCCGCACCGTGATCGAATCGAACGTCAAGCCGCAGGGCTTTGTCAGCGTGATCCCCGGGCTGTTCAGCCTGACCTATTCCGAGAACCGCGGCGTTGCGTTCGGACTGTTCCAGGACGGTACGGTCTTCTTCTCGATCACCACCTCCATCGTCATCATCATCTTCGCTATTCTTCTGATAAAGAATTATAAAAAGAGCAAATTGTTCGCGGTCGCGGCGTCGCTGATCATCGGCGGGGGACTGGGCAACCTCATCGAGCGCGTGTTCATGGGTTATGTGACCGACTACCTGAGTCTGTCGTTCTTTCCGCCGATCTGCAACTTTGCCGACTACTGTATCACCGCCGGAACCGTCTGTCTGATCGTATGGCTGCTGTTCTTCTCCGATTTTTTGAAGAGCGACAAAAAGAAGCTTAGCTCCGATGAACAGGCTTGAGTTCACCGTAGCCGCTGATGACAGCGGCGTGCGTATCGACAAATTTCTTGCCGACCGTATCGAGGGGCTCAGCCGCTCCGCTGTTACCAGACTGATCGACGACGGCAAGGTGACGGTAGGGGACAAGCCCCTAAAAAAGAAGGACAAGACGGTCGCCGATAGGACGATCACAGTGCTGATCGACGACCCTCAGCCGGTGGATATCGTGCCCGAGAATATTCCTCTCGATATCGTCTATGAGGACGAGCATCTGCTCGTGGTCAATAAGCCCAAGGGCATGGTGGTGCACCCCGCGCCCGGCAACTACAGCGGTACGCTGGTCAACGCCTTGATGTACCACTGCGGCGGCGATCTCTCCGGTATCAACGGCGAGCTGCGCCCCGGGATCGTCCACCGTATCGACAAGAATACCAGCGGACTGCTCTCGGTCGCAAAGTCCGATATCGCCCACGCGGGGCTGAGCGATCAGATCAAGGCGCACAGCTTTACGCGCGAGTATCTCGCGATCTGCTACGGCAACCTCAAAGAGGATGAGCGCACCGTTGACGCGCCCATCGGCCGCCATAAGATCGACCGCAAAAAAATGTGCGTCACACAGCTGAATTCCAAGCCCGCCGTCACTCACATCAAGGTGCTGGAACGCTACAGCGGCTTCACCTATATCCGCTGTCGGCTCGAGACAGGGCGCACCCATCAGATCCGCGTCCACATGGCGTACATCGGTCATCCGCTGGCGGGCGACGACGTCTATGGCCCGTCCAAGGTCATCACCGAGCTTCACGGTCAGTGCCTGCATGCCTATAAGCTCGGCTTTATCCATCCCGTCACGGGCGAGTATCTGGAATTCACCGCTGAGCCGCCCGAGAGCTTTGTGCGATTTCGTGATAAGCTCAGACGCGGCATGGGGTGAGATTTACGATTTGATTTTTGTCGAAAAACTTGAATTATTATGAGATTCATGTATAATGACCATACGGTTCATTTGCTAACTGAATATCTTGAACAGGAGGAACAGCAACATGCAACAGAGTAAAGGAAGCGTATTTCTGAAGGTCTCCGGTATCTTGATGATCATCGGCGGCGTGTACACGATCCTCTTCTCCGGTATTCTCGGAATCATCGGCTACAGCGCGGGAACCGTTATCGCCAGCTCGGGCGAACTGACAGCGGGTCAGGCGGTAGGCGCATTGACGCTCATCGCCGCGATCGTTTCGCTGATCGGCGGGATCCTTGAGCTGATCACCGGTATCGTCGGCGTGAAGAACAACAACAAGCCCGAGAAGGCGACTACCTGCCTTGTATGGGGCGTCATCGTGCTGGTCATCAACGCTGCCGTCTTGATCATGGCGTTAGCCGGCGGTATTTCCGGCGTCGTTACGATCATCGCTACGATCTTGGGCAGTCTTGTTCTGCCGGTGCTGTATATCATCGGCGCTGTCAAGAATAAGCAGTCTGTCTGAGACTGACCGATCACAAAAGTTTTTCACTTTTCAACAATGAAGTGATATGACATGCGAAGGGCGTCGCGCAAGCGGCGTTTTTCATTATCATTTCCTTTTTCATTGACTTTATCTTTTATTATCCCTCATCACGGAAAAATGTGGGATAGTCAAAAGTAAATATTGAAAAAGAGCATAGGAAGCTCCAAAATTGTAGTTGCTGAGACAACAATAAGGGAG
>CADAUE010000012.1 GCA_902790985.1 uncultured Ruminococcus sp. | reverse complement strand
AAACGGCAAGCGTACCGCTCAGGCGGCTCTGAAGATCGCTTGCGACCTCGTTGACGAGGGTATGAGAACCGAGGAAGAGGCCGTTCTGATGATCGACCCGAGAAACCTCGATACGCTTCTCCATCCGCAGTTCGACGCGAAGGCTCTCAAGGCTGCTACCCCCATGGGCAAGGGCCTGGGCGCTTCTCCCGGCGCAGCTTGCGGTAAGATCGTCTTCACCGCTGAGGATGCTAAGGCTCAGGGCGGCGCAGGCGAGAAGGTCGTTCTGGTTCGTCTCGAGACCTCTCCCGAGGATATCGAGGGTATGAAGGCTGCACAGGGCATCCTGACCGTTCGCGGCGGTATGACCTCTCACGCGGCTGTTGTTGCGCGCGGTATGGGTACCTGCTGTGTATCCGGCTGCTCCGACATCACCATGGACGAGGACAACAAGCAGTTCACTCTGGCGGGCAAGACCTTCTACGAGGGCGACTTCATCTCCATCGACGGTACCACCGGTAACATCTATGACGGCATCATCCCGACTGTTGACGCCACCATCGCCGGCGAGTTCGGCAGAGTCATGGCTTGGGCTGACAAGTACAGAACCTTGAAGGTTCGTACCAACGCTGATACACCCGCTGACGCGAAGAAGGCTCGTGAGCTGGGCGCTGAGGGTATCGGTCTGTGCCGTACCGAGCACATGTTCTTTGAGGGCGACAGAATCGCTGCTTTCCGCGAGATGATCTGCTCCGATACGCTCGAAGAGCGCGAGGCTGCTCTTGAGAAGATCCTGCCTTATCAGCAGGGCGACTTTGAGAAGCTGTATGAGGCACTCGAAGGCAACCCCGTAACCATCCGCTTCCTGGATCCGCCTCTGCATGAGTTCGTTCCCACCGAGGAAGCTGACATCGAGGCTCTGGCTAAGGCACAGGGCAAGAGCGTTGCCGAGATCAAGGCGATCATCGACTCTCTGCACGAGTTCAACCCGATGATGGGTCACCGCGGCTGCCGTCTGGCTGTCACCTATCCCGAGATCGCTAAGATGCAGACCAAGGCTGTTATCCGCGCTGCGATCAACGTCAAGAAGGCTCATCCCGACTGGACCATCGTTCCCGAGATCATGATCCCGCTGGTCGGCGATGTCAAGGAGCTCAAGTATGTCAAGAAGTTCGTTGTTGAGACCGCTGACGCTGAGATCGCCGCTGCAGGCGTAGAGCTCGAGTACGAGGTCGGTACCATGATCGAGATCCCGAGAGCTGCTCTGACCGCTGACGAGATCGCTAAGGAAGCTGACTTCTTCTGCTTCGGTACCAACGATCTGACCCAGATGACCTTCGGCTTCAGCCGTGACGACGCGGGCAAGTTCCTCGACGCATACTATGATGCGAAGATCTTTGAGAACGATCCGTTCGCTAAGCTCGACCAGACCGGCGTTGGCAAGCTGATGGATATGGCGATCAAGCTCGGCAAGCCCGTAAATCCCGCTCTCCATATCGGTATCTGCGGCGAGCACGGCGGCGACCCGACTTCTGTTGAGTTCTGCCACAAGATCGGTCTTGACTATGTATCCTGCTCTCCCTTCCGTGTTCCGATCGCTCGTCTGGCTGCTGCTCAGGCTGCTATCAGCAACAAGTAAGAGTTGACAGATATCGGTTGAGATTGCCACAGCCTTCGGCTTCGCAATGACAATCGACTATAGTTTCACTGAATAACAGAAGCGCTGTGATTACGGTCACAGCGCTTTTTGTTTGGGTCACAGCGGCGCGGCGAGGTTGACTTTGAGATGGATTTCATATATGATGGATGAGTAATACTAATCCTTAATAAAAACCTTTATCATCTATTGCGCTATATTTCGTATAGCTTTGTTGGGCTCCTTGACAGGCGTCAGCCTGTCTGCGTCTCCCGTCGCGCTATCCGAAATATATCACTAATATCTGATTAAATCTTTTTATCAAGGATTAGTATAAAAGGATTTTTTGACAGCTCGGTCGTAAGCTTGATGATGAAAGCTGTCGATGTGATTGATCAAACAGATGAAAAGTGTGAGGGAACATGAAAAAGACTGATAAAAAGATTTTGAGTCCGATCGCCGTCATATTGCTTCTTATCGTTGCGTTCGGGGTGCTATGGAGCGTCACGGGCTGCTCCGTTCAAACGGGTAACGGTTCTTCCGAAACAGAGACCGTGGCGCTGCCGTCGGTTATCCTGCCCGAGCTGAAAGACGAAGTCTACCTCTGTACCGACCCGGCTCGGCGCTACTATCAAGGCGAGTTATCCCTCAACGATGCCGCCCGCGAAGCCGACGGCTCTCCCTATGCGCCGTTTATGTTCACCTATACGATCCCCGAGGATGCGACGGCGCAGCTTGAACTGGACGGTAACAGCTACACGCTCGATCCGAACAGCTCGGAGCTGACGATCGACAATCTGATGACCGGCAAAACCTATCCCTATTCGGTCTCGGTGACCGAAAACGGCGCGACGGAGGTGTTCGACGGCAGCTTCACCACCGCAGCGACAAATCGCTTTATCTATCTGCCCGGCGTTTTCAATACCCGTGATATCGGCGGATACGGTACGAGCTACGGCAAAAAGGTACGGCAAGGATTGCTGATCCGCGGGACAGAGATCGACGGCGACGTGGAGAAAGACTACTTTCTGACCGATCCTTCCGCGGCTGAACCGTTTCATTTCGCTTACGATCTTGACCTTCGCAAAGGTACCTTTGATTCAAGCGATGATTATCAGAGCAGGCTGGGCGAGAATGTTCGGCATGAATTCTATGATTCTCCGATGTACGAGGAGATATTCGGGAGCCGCGGAAAGCGCAATCTGCTGAAGATCTTTACCGCTCTGGCGGATGAGAACAACTATCCGATGTATTTGCACTGTACCTACGGGGCGGATCGCACCGGTACGATCGTTTACCTTTTGCAGGGTCTCCTCGGCGTTTCCGATGAGGACAAGGAGTCGGAATATCGCCTCACCGGTTTTGAAAGACGCGGCTATCTGTTGAGCAAACAGTTGAAGGAGATCCCCGACGGGCTGGAAGAATACAAGGGTGATACGATCAACGAGAAGATCGAAAGTTTCCTTGTCGACGAGGTCGGCGTATCGGAGGATCAGATCGCCGCGATTCGGGATATTTACCTGGAAAAGTAGTATATCGGCGCTGTGATTACGGTCACAGCGCTTTTTGCTTTGTATTAGTTTGGAAAAGATTTTTCATTCCTATGAAACCAAAACACAGGCTGAACAGTTTTACTAATGAAGGAGGGAGATAAAGCGATGGCGGATCGTACCTTTGCAGGGTTGAGCTATGACGCGGTACTGCAAAAATATGCCGATACGGTCGCGGGCGTTTGCGTTATGCGGCTCCAAAACTGGGCTGACGCCGAGGATTGTTTTCAGAACACCTTTATCAAACTCTTTCAAAAGTCTCCCGACTTCCAAGATGAAAACCATCTCAAAGCGTGGCTCATCCGCGTCGCAATCAACGAATGTCACGGCTATATCGCCAAGAACCGCCGTTTTCTCTCCCTTGATTCCGTTGATCACGAATCGTATGAACATGCTTCAGCTGTGTGGCACGACAACGAACGCGACGTCTCGTGGGCGCTGATGCGTACCGCACCGAAGTACCGCGAGGTACTGTATCTTCACTACTGCGAACAGTACAAGGTGGATGAGATCGCTGAGATACTCGGCAAAAAACCCAACACCGTGAAAACGCTCTTGAAACGCGGTCGGGAAAAGCTCAGACAGATCTACGGAGGTGACGATGATGAATAGGGTGAACTTTGATAGCCTAAAGAACATCAAAGCGCCCGGGGAGTGGCGCGATAAAGCCGCGCTGATCCCCGAGATCTCTGTAAAGAAGCCTGCTTTTCCGCTGAACCGCATCGTCGCCGCGGCAAGTATCGTGCTGGTGGGAGCGATCGGCGTGCTGATGCTTTTGCTCTACGGCGATCACAACGTATCGGATTTGATCCTACCTTCCGCGACCGAACCGACGACGTTTGTATCGGAAACAGGCGGAGATCATACGGGTATTTCGCCGACGACAAGCGCCCCGATGCTCTTCCCGACTGACGAACAGATCGCCCCGACCGATGAACACGGTCAGACTGTAGCGGAATCGAAGCCATCGCCGACTGAGCAAAAGAGGCCTTCCGCGACCGAACCGACCGAGAGGATTCGACCGACGCAAAAGCCCGTAAAAGCTACTGAGGGTGTTTCAAATCCGACGCAGGCCGCGCCCGATCCGACACAGCCGCCTGCTGCTTCGACAGACCCTCCCGCGACACAGGAACCGTCGGATCCTTATCCGGAGGAATTGCCGTATATCAGCGCTGTCGCTACCTTCCCGTCGTCTGTGCTCCGTGATGACGACGTGATCTACTGTGCGATCTATGATCACGGTAAACTTGTGTCACAGGGTGAAGCCTCCATGTACATCATGAAAAACGGCAATGTATTCGCGTCCTACGAGACTGCTGTTGAATCCGAGAGGGGAAAGACGTACCATTTTTCTTTCTTTCGGTACGGTTTGGTAAGCGACACCTGGGAATCGGCTCAAATACTCGCAAGCGGAACATTGACCTATTGAGAGGAGAATGAACATGAAAAAAGTATTATCATTATTATTGATGGCAGCGGTTTTGATAAGCTGTCTTGGGGCGGCGACTGTTTCTGTCGATGCTGTGACAAAGCTCAAGCCCGGCTACTATGTGGTCGGCACGTTCAATAACTGGACGCTCGACAAGGATTATCGGATGTCCCAACCCGACAGTATCGAGCGTTATGTACTGGCTCAGAAGAAGCTTTCAGAAGGCGACGAGCTGAAGGTGGTGTATTCCTCCGACGGTATCAGCAAAAGCGCGTGGTATCCCGACAGCGGCTCTGCGACGAATTATATCGTGTATGAGGATTCTTACTACGATATCGAGTTCAGTATCAACACGGGTCAAAGCCTAAGCGCATGGACTTGGCAGCTTTCGGTAGAACCCTGTGACCCGCCGACCGGTGATCAGCCCGCCGATCCCGAGCCTGTGATCAATCATACCAAAGAGCTGTGGGACGGTCGCCGAGCCCCGACCGCCGAGGATATCGAAGAAGCCGTGAACGAGCAGTTTAACAGCCGCACATGGATCAAAGCGGAGGATATCATGGTTTTCAACTCCCTTCGATTTGACTGCACGCCGGCTTACGTGGTGGATTACGGTGTAAAGGGATACGGTATTTACTGTGAGGTCATCACAGAAGAGTACTTCGGCGACTATCTCTTCTGGTCGGCTTCTTCCTATGAGCCGAGCGTGTATATCGACAATCAGCTTTATTCGTTCTCACAGGCGTATCAAGCAGGGATCTTGACGCAGGAGATGCTCCGTGAGCTGGTCGATGCGGATTATCGCGGCGGCGGCTATTACGGCGAGAACAGCTGCAGGATCCTGCCGGTGATCAAAGGCGACGCGGACGGTGACGGAGTGTGCAATATCATCGACGCAACCGTGATCCAGCGCGCAGACGCGCGTATTATCAGCGACCTCGATTACTACAGACCCCTCGCGGATGTGGACGGGGACAGCGACGTCAGTGTGCTCGACGCGACCTTGGTCCAAAGAAGTGAAGTCGGTTTGTATACGATCGAATAATGATATTCCCCTCAAAGCGCTGTGGCTCTGTGCCGCAGCGCATTTCTTTTATCATCAGAAAAATACTGATTTGTTATTGACTTTTGCGCTTTAATGTGTTATCATCTTTTCAGCACTTAGGAAAGGAGCTATTGTGATGGCTGTCAGATCAACCGAAAAATCCAATAACTACTTTACCTTTACCTTCGCGCGCTTTTATGCGGGCTTTTATTGCTTTGCGAAAAATGAGTAAGCTGCTCGAACGGTAACAGGTGCTTTAGATGAAAGGTAAGCGGTTCTGTTTTCGGGCAGGACCGCTTTTTTGGTGAATAGTGAATGGTGAATAGTGAATAGTGAATGGTTGATGGTGGGCTCCGCCCACACCCGATTATTATTATTGGAGGGAAATGATGGATAAGCTACAGGACGCGCGTTTAAAGATTAACGAGATCGACAGAGAGATGGCGTCGCTGTTTGAGCGACGGATGCAGGCGGCGAAAACGATCGCCGAGTATAAGAAGGAACGCGGCTTGCAGATCTATGACCCGAAGCGGGAGCAGGTGGTCATCGAAAAGAACGCCGCGTATATCAAAGATTATGACGTCCGTTCCTACTATGTGCGGTTTTTGAACGATGTGATGGCGGTGTCCAAGCAGTTCCAGGAGCATGTCATCAGCGGCACGAAGATCGCCTACAGCGGGATCGAGGGCGCGTATGCCAACATCGCGGCAAAGAAGATCTTTCCGCAGGGCAAGGCGATCTCTTACCCCGACTTTCGCGCGGCATATGAAGCGGTCGAGAGCGGCGAGTGTGACTGCGCCGTCCTGCCGGTAGAGAACAGCTACGCCGGAGAGGTAGGCCAGGTGATGGATCTGATGTTCCAGGGACCTTTGCATGTCAACGGGATCTACACCCTGCGCATCACCCATAATCTGCTGGGTATCGACGGAGCGAGTATCGGCGACGTCAAGACCGTCGTCAGCCATCCGCAGGCGCTCGCGCAGTGTTCCGAATATATTCGCAGGAACGGTTACAAAACCATCGAATACGCCAACACCGCGCGTGCGGCAAAGGCGGTTAGGGACGCTGACGACAAGAGTGTCGCGGCGATCGCCTCCGTAGAGACCGCGCGCCTGTACGGGCTGACGGTGCTTGACCATGATATCAACGAAAGCGCGGTGAATTCTACCCGTTTCGCAGTGCTTTCGCGCGCTGAGAACAAGCGTGTCAGTACCTCGGGCGACAGCCGCTTCATGCTGATGTTTACCGTCAAAAACGAAGCGGGCGCTCTGGCACAGGCGCTGAATGTTCTCAGCTCCTACGGCTTCAACATGCGCGCGCTGCGATCCCGACCGATGAAGGATCTGGCGTGGCAGTATTACTTTTATATCGAGGCGGAAGGTGACGAGACCGGTCAGAACGGCTCCGATATGCTCCGCCACCTCGCGCTTCACTGCGATATGCTGAAGGTAGTCGGACATTTCAGCGACGAGATCATTTTGAAAGAGGATTGACATGAGCGTTTTACACATGGAATTAGGCGCTGACAGCTACGATATCGTGATCAAGCGCGGCGCTCTGCAAAAAGCGGGCGAGTATCTCGATCTTGATCGCAAGGTGCTGGTTCTGACCGACGACGGCGTACCCGCTGAGTATGCCGAAACCGTTGCACAGCAGGCAAAGGACGGTTTTGTCTTTACGGTTCCGCAGGGCGAGGACAGCAAAAGTATCCCGCAGTTCAGCGAGATACTGTCCGAAATGCTCCGACGCGGCTTCTCACGCAAGGACGCGGTCGTTGCGGTAGGCGGCGGCGTAGTCGGCGATCTCTCCGGCTTTGTCGCGTCGGCTTATATGCGGGGCGTGGATTTTTACAACGTCCCCACCACCGTGCTCAGCCAGGTAGACAGCTCCATCGGCGGCAAGACGGCGGTCAACCTCGACGGGATCAAGAACATCGTCGGCGCGTTTTACCAGCCGAAAAAGGTCTTGATCGACCTCGACCTGCTGTCGACCCTGCCGGAGAGACAGATCGGCAACGGGCTCGCGGAAGCGGTGAAAATGTCGCTGACGTCTGACAAGGAACTGTTTGAATTATTCGAAAAAGGAAATATAAATAACAGCATGGATGAGATCATCACCCGCTCGCTGAAGATCAAGAAAGCGGTCGTCGAGCAGGACGAAAAGGAGCAGGGGCTCAGAAAGATCCTCAACTTCGGTCACACGATCGGTCACGGCGTCGAGAGCTTTGAGCACCTCAACGGTCTGTACCACGGCGAGTGCGTCGCGCTGGGCATGATCCCGATGGTGTCGGACGACCTTCGCCCGAGGCTGATCAAAGTGTTAGCAAATCTGCGGCTTCCTACCTCGGTAGAGCTGGACGCCGACGAGGTCTATCGGGCGATGACCCATGATAAAAAAGGCGAGGGCGATTCGGTCACGATCACGACCGTGCAGAGTCCCGGTGAATTTGAGATGAAAAAGGTGCGGTTCCGAGAGCTGTACCCGATGATACAGATGATAGGAAGATCATGATGAAGAACACTTTCGGCAATTCGATCGCTCTGACCCTCTTCGGAGAGAGCCACGGCGCGTATATCGGCGCGACCCTTGACGGTTTAGCTCCGGGGATCGCGGTGGATGAGGATCTTATCCGCGCTCAGCTGGACAAGCGCCGTCCCGCGGGGAAGATCGGCACCGCCCGCCGTGAAGCGGACGCGTTTCAGATTGTCAGCGGCGTTTTTGAGGGCAAGACGACCGGCACGCCCCTAACCGTTCTAATCCCCAATACCGCCCAGCACAGCAAGGATTACTCCGCGACGCGTGCTTTGGCGCGACCCGGTCACGCGGACTATACCGCCTACAGAAAATACCACGGCTTTGAAGACTACCGCGGCGGCGGTCATTTCTCCGGCAGGGTGACGGCGGCTCTGGTAGCGGCGGGAGCGATCCTGATCTCAGCCCTGCGCGAGAAAGGTATTGTGATCGGAACGCATATCCTGTCCTGCGCGGGGATTTCGGATAGCGATTTCAGCGACATTTGCGCCGATATCAAAAAGCTCAATACCCTTGATTTTGCTGTTTTGGACAGTGGCAGGGGAGAGCGGATGAAGGCCGCCATCGAAGCGGCTGCAGCAGAGGGCGACAGCGTCGGCGGCGTTCTGGAGACTGCTGTCATCGGTATGCCCGCGGGCGTCGGCGAGCCGTGGTTCGATACCGTCGAAGGGATGCTCAGCCATGCGCTGTTCTCCGTTCCCGCGATCAAAGGCGTGGAGTTCGGCGACGCGTTCGCTATGGTGAACGGCAGGGGCTCCGACTATAACGACAGCTTCTGCATGATCGACGGTGCAGCCAAGACCGCCACCAACCACAACGGCGGCGTCAACGGCGGTATCACCAACGGTATGCCCATCCTGTTCCGCTGTGCGGTCAAACCGACCCCCTCGATCTTCAAGGAACAGGACACGGTCGATTTTATCAAGGGTGAGGACGCGGTTTTGTCGCTCAAAGGCCGCCACGATCCCGCGATCATCCACCGCGCGAGGGTAGTGGTCGACAGCGTGACCGCGTTGGCTTTAGCCGATCTGCTCGCGCTGCGATACGGCACAGATTGGCTGGGTGAATGACATGGACTACGGACTGATCGGCGAGAAGCTGCCCCACAGCTTTTCCAAAGAGATACATGAACAGCTGGGATATTATCAATATTCCCTAAAAGAATTAAAAGCAGAAGAGCTGGAGAGTTTTATTCTTCAAAAGAATTTTAAAGCGATCAACGTCACGATCCCCTACAAACAGGCGGTCATGCCGTACCTCGATGAGATCGACCCCGACGCTTTAGCGATCGGCGCGGTAAATACCATCGTCAACCGTGACGGCGTGCTGTACGGTTACAACACTGATTTCGGCGGTATGAAGGCGCTGATCGAACACGCGGGCGTGGTCATGAAGTACAAGAAGGTGCTGATCCTCGGCACAGGCGGCACCTCGCTGACGGCGCGCGCGGTGTGTGAGCGGATGGGCGCGAAAGAGATCCTGCGTGTCAGCCGCCGTGAAACGGACGGAGCGATCACCTATGAGCAGGCGTATGCCGACCATAGCGACGCGGATGTGATCCTCAACGCCACCCCCTGCGGTATGTTCCCGAAGATCTTTGACAGCCCTATCGATATCACAAAATTTCCGAATCTCAGCGGGGTGATCGACGTCATCTACAATCCCCTGCAAACGCGGCTGATCCTGTCCGCGAGAGAGCGTGGGATCGACGCCGAGGGCGGGCTGTATATGCTGGTAGCGCAGGCGATCTTGGCGGCGGAGCGATTCCTCGGCAAGAAGCTGGACGTCGTCAAGCTGACCAATCAGATCTATGACAAAATATATTTCGAAAAAAGAAATATTGTTCTCAGCGGTATGCCCGCGTCGGGCAAGTCTACCGTCGGGAAAATTGTTGCTGAAAACCTCGGAAGAGAACTGATCGATACCGACCGCTTGATCGTAGAGCGGTACGGCGACATCCCGACCATTTTTAGGGAAAAGGGCGAGCGATATTTCCGCGACCTTGAGAGCGAGGTCATCAAAGAGGTCTCCGCGCTCAGCGGCAAGGTGATCTCCCTCGGCGGCGGCGCGGTCCTGCGGGCAGAGAATGTCGCGGCATTACGGCAAAACGGCGCGATCTTCTTCATCGACCGTTCACCCGAGTTTTTGATCCCGACCGACGACCGACCGCTGGCGGATAAAAAAGAGAAGATCATGCGCCTTTACAACAGGCGCATCGACACATATATGAACACCGCCGACTTTATCATCGACGGCGACTGCGACCCCGAGGACGTCGCGGATTCAATCATCAACGGAGAGTAACATGAAGCTATTAGTCATCAACGGCCCCAATCTGAATATGCTCGGCGTCCGCGAGCCGGATATCTACGGCAGAACG
Organism: uncultured Ruminococcus sp.; assembly: GCA_902790985.1. Classification (GTDB taxonomy): domain Bacteria; phylum Bacillota; class Clostridia; order Oscillospirales; family Acutalibacteraceae; genus Ruminococcoides. Next base: position 10,888 of record CADAUE010000012.1, on the reverse strand, counting down.
ACCTACGCCGACCTTTGTGAACAGATCGAAGCGCATGCGGAAAAAATCGGCGTGCAGGTCGAGCTGTACCAGAGCAATCACGAAGGAGATCTGGTCGATAAAATTCAAGAAGCGTATGGGAAGATCGACGGTATCGTCATCAACCCCGGCGCCTATACCCACACCAGCGTCGCCATCCTCGACGCGCTGAAAGCGGTCGCGATCCCCGCGGTGGAGGTGCATATCTCAGAGGTCGACAAGCGCGAAGACTTCCGTCAGATCAGTTATGTGCGGCTTGCGTGCTGTGCGACGATCGCGGGTCACGGGCTTGACGGATACCTCGAGGCGATGGATCTGTTGAGGGAACGATATGAAGGTTGAGATCAAGCCCTCAAAGCTCAGCGGTACGGTACTCGCGCCTCCGAGCAAGAGCATGGCGCACCGCCTGCTGATCTGCGCGGGACTGGCTGAGGGCGAGAGCATTGTCCGACACCTCGCGCTTTCTGAGGACGTCAAGGCGACGATCGCTTGCCTAACGGCACTGGGCGCGACTGTCCGTTTGGACGGCGATACGGCATTTGTACAGGGCATAGATGTGCGGCGAAAGCTGCAAAAATCCGCCGTCCTCGACTGTAACGAATGCGGCAGCACCCTGCGCTTCTTCACGCCGCTGTGCATGCTGTGTGATGAAGAACGCGTTCTTCGCGGCAGCTCCTATTTGATGACCCGTCCGATGACGGTCTATGAGGAAATCGCCGAGGGACAGGGAATCCGCTTTGAGAAAGCATCCGATCAGATCGCCGTGCAGGGCAGGCTGAAAAGCGGCGTCTATGAGGTCGCGGGCAACATCAGCTCCCAGTTCATCTCGGGACTGCTCTTCGCTTTACCGCTCTTAGAGGGCGACAGCGAGATCCGCATCCTGCCGCCTGTTGAAAGCAGACCGTACATCGATATGACGCTGCAGGCGCTCAGACAGTTTGGCGTTGCTGTTACGGCAGACGGTCATACTTATAGGGTCGAAGGCGGTCAGCGTTATCTTCCGCGGGAAGTGACCGTCGAGGGCGACTACTCCAACGCTGCGTTTTTTGAAGCGCTCAACTACACGGGCGCAAAGGTTGCCGTAGAGGGATTGGAAGAAGATTCCCTACAGGGCGACAAGGCGTATAAAATTCTTTTCGAGAAAATAAAACGCAAAGAAAATCCCATCGACATCGCCGATTGTCCCGATCTCGGACCGATCCTGTTTGCGGTCGCGGCGTTATGCGGCGGTGCTGAGTTCATCGGTACGCGCAGACTGCGTATCAAGGAGAGCGATCGCGCCGAAGCGATGCGTCGGGAGCTGCAAAAGTTCGGCGTCGACGTCACGGTAGGGGAGAACGAAGTAACCGTCCGCGGCGGCGCATTACACGCTCCGACAGAGGAGCTCTCCGGTCATGGTGACCATCGTATCGTGATGGCGCTGTCCGTTCTCTTGACCGAAACAGGCGGCGTGATCGGCGGAGCAGAGGCGGTGAACAAGAGCTTTCCCGACTTTTTTGATAAACTAAAAGATTTAGGTGCAGAGGTGCAAATATATGGAATGGATCAGTAATTCTAGGATCTTGATCGTGGGCTTGGGTCTCATCGGCGGCAGCTATGCCAGAGCCCTCAAACGTCTCGGCTACCACGTCACGGCGATCGAAAAGCGACAGAGCGCTGTCGACTACGCGCTGGAGCATCATATCGTGAACGAAGCGTATACAACGGTCGATCCCGAGATCGTCGGTTCCGCCGACGCGGTAATCTTCGGCTTGTATCCCGAGGTGTTCCGCGGGTGGATCAAGGAGTATCAGCAGTATTTTAAGCTCGGCGCGATGATCACCGACGTCACGGGCGTCAAGCGCTGTATCGTCTACGATATCCAGGAGATGCTCCGCGACGACGTCGAGTTCATCGCTTCCCACCCGATGGCGGGCAGAGAGGTCTACGGCGTCGAGAATTCCGACGACGCGATCTTCCGCGGAGCGAACTTCATCATCTGTCCGACCGAGAAGAATACCGCGAAATCCATCCGGTGGATCGGGAGCCTCGGCAGGATCCTCGGCTTCGGACGGATCTCCGTCCTCTCGCCCGAGGAGCACGACGAGATGATCGGCTACCTTAGCCAGCTGACCCACTGTATCGCGGTCGCGCTGATGACCTGCTCCGATAACGAGCATCTGGTCGATTACACGGGCGACAGCTTCCGCGACTTGACCCGTATCGCGAACATCAACGATCTGATGTGGAGCGAGCTGTTTATGCTCAACCGCGATTCGCTCTTAAAATACATGGATATATTCCTCGATGAATTCGCGTCTCTGCGCGATATGATCCGCGACGGCAGGGTTGAGGAACTCAGAGAGAAGATGCGGCTGAGCACCAAGAGAAGAGCGTATTTTAATAAATAAAGAGCCTTCCCAGTGAAGAAGGCTTATCTATAGCAGGAAAAGATTGTAAAAAGGAAGGTGTATCATGATGAACATGAATATGGAATTTGAACGTCAGCTGACTATCCCGATGGAGGTCAAGAAGATGTACCCCCTCGAGGACGACCTTCGGGCGATCGTTGAGCGGCGCGCTATAGAGATACAGGATATCTTTACCGGCAAGGATGATCGTATCATCCTGGTGATCGGACCCTGCTCCGCGGACCGTGAGGACAGTGTGATCGACTATATCTCACGCCTGCGCAGGGTTCAGGACAAGGTGGAGGACAAGATCTTCATCGTGCCGCGTATCTATACCAACAAGCCCCGTACCACCGGCGCGGGCTACAAGGGTATGCTCCACCAGCCCGATCCCGAGAAAAAGCCCGATATGTTCAAGGGCATCGTCGCGATCCGCTCCATGCATATCCGCGCTCTGCGCGAGACCGGTTTTTCCTGCGCGGATGAGATGCTCTATCCCGAGAACCACCGCTATCTCGACGACATCCTCTGCTATGTAGCGGTCGGCGCGAGATCGGTCGAGAACCAGCAGCACCGGCTGGTCGCGAGCGGGCTGAACATCCCTGTGGGCATGAAGAACCCGACCGGCGGCGATCTGTCCGTCATGATGAATTCCATCACCGCGGCGCAGCACGGTCATACCTTCATCTACCGCGGCTGGGAGGTGCAGTCCCACGGCAACCCCTACGCCCACGCGATCCTGCGCGGCTATATGAACAAGCACGGCGAGAGCCTGCCGAACTACCACTATGAGGACATGACCCACCTGCTGCGGCTGTATGCTGCGGGCATGTTCAAAAACCCAGCCTGTATCATTGACACGAATCATTCGAATTCGGGCAAGAATCCCTTTGAGCAGACGCGTATCGTCAAGGAGGTCATGGCGGCGCGCCGCTACAACAAGGAGCTCGAGCGTATGGTCAAGGGCTTCATGATCGAGAGCTATATCGAGGACGGCAACCAGGCTGTCGACGGCGGTTGTTACGGCAAGTCCATCACCGACCCGTGCCTCGGCTGGGAAAAGACCGAGCGACTGATCCTCGACCTCGCCGAAATGGCATAATCAAAAAACATACAACAAAAGAAAATCCCCATGCTGAGTGATGGCCGCACTCGGCATGGAGTTTCTTTATGGATAAGGCAATCGGAGGTTCCGCCGCCCTATAGGCTTATGAAAAGTCGGATTCTTTAAAGTCGATCTGATCGATCCAAGAGACGGATACGCCGTCCGATCTGACGACCGATACGAACGCGACCCACTCGGTATCCTGCGGGTACGCGCTGAGATCGACGTCAAAATGCCGCTCGGTCAGATCGCCCGGGTCGATGTTGTATTCTCCGTCCGTAGAGATCAAGCCGAAGCTGTACCAATCGGGATAACCGTAGTAGATATCCCAGGAGAAGCGGTATTGACGGTCGCCCGTCCGCTCGGCTCTGAGGTTTTCGGGCGCGATCATCGTGCGCAGCGTATACTCGCCGGTTTTGGTGATCGCGTTGCCGCTCGCGTCTGTGCCGGTGATCTCCAGATGGTAGGTGTGATCGGGCTCAAAGTATTCGGAGCGGATGTAGGCCGGCTCGTCGGTCACCTTGACGTTGCCGACGACCTCGCTGTTGAAACGGATGTTGACGTCAAAGTTTTTGATGCCGAATTTGTTGTCAGCCTTTGGCTGCAACAACACCATGTCGTCGCCGTCGTACATGAAGAATTCCAGCTCGGGGATGCAGTCGGATTTGTTATAGGTGTAGGACCATCCCGAGGTATTGTACCAACTCAGAAAACTACCGTCTTCACCCACTTTGCGCACTGTGTAGGTATAGGTCTTGCCGGGCTCTACGTCGGTATCGCGAAAGACGCTGTTATCCTGCGTGTCGAGCTCGGCGATACGCTTCCAGCCGTCGGCGGTTTTGCGGTAGACGCGGGCGAGCGATTTGATCGCGTCTACTCTGATATCAATACCGTCCATGCGGGAGTTGAAGTAGTCTATAGCGGGGAGATCCGCCAGATAGAACACGGTTCCGTTCGCGTCGTAATCGCTCATAAACCGCGTGCCGTCGCTGCTGACGCACCGCACGGTATAGGTATACCGATGCTTTGGGCTGACGTCGGTGTCAACATAGCTCGTGCCGCTGACGTCCGCCATCTTCGTCCAGCCCTTGCTGCCCTTGTAGTAAACGCGGTATTGCTGAGCGCCCTTGACGGGCTCCCAGTTGATCTTTACGCCGTTTGCAACAGCTTCACACCCGGTGATTTTCGGCGTGGGGTAGTAGGTGTAGCTCCAGCCGTCGGTGTTGCAGTCGGAGGTAAATTCGCCTGTATCGGCAGTGACACAGCGGACGGTGTAGCGGTAAGAGGAGCCCGCCGCGACATCCTTGTCAACAAAGATTCCGCTGTCTGTTTCACCCATATTGACCCAGTTGTCGTTGCGGTTCTTATAATAAACGCGGTATTTCTCTGCGCCCTCTACCGTGCCGATGTGGATCTCTACACCCTCGGCGGTGCTGTTGAAGCCCGTGATCTGCGGGGTCGCCAGCGGCCACGGCGAAGGCTCTGTCGCTTCGGTAGCCGCTTGTGTCTCCGCTTCGGTAGGCGCAGGCTCGGTCGGTATGGGTTCGGTCGGCTGATCCTTATGCGGATAGGGCGTCCAGTTCGGCGCGCGATACGGAAGATACGCCAGAAAACGCTGGATCGCGGTCGCGTCGGTGATGTTGCGCTCGCCGTCTTGATCAAAGTCGGAGAAGTATTTGATCGCGTTCTCTGACATCTCGCCGTAGTGGGTATTCTGATCTTCGGTCGGATAATAGATCATTCCCGCTTGACAGCGCTGTATCAAGGTCGCGTCGGTGATGGATAAGGTATTGTCATCGTCCATATCGCCTATCAATCTTCCCACGCCGATATCCGTCCATACGCGCTCGAGCTCGCTGAGCTCATACAACTTTGGCGATGACATATTGTAGAAGCAGTCGTCCTTGGCGCTGTATACGCCGATCCCGTAAAGGAACGGCTGATAACTGTCCTCGATGTTCATGACGCGGTTGCCAAATTCGCAGTAGGAGGGATTTGTCCACAGCGGATGGTCTGCAACGTCTTTGATCGCCTTGACCAGCGCCCAGTCGACCTCGCCGTTCTCATCGGTGTGCTCATAGAACTCGTCGTATTCCTTGAGCGAGTATTCGTTAAGGTGATATTGGCTGAACAGCTTTTCTCTGTATTTGTAATCCGGAGCAGGTTCAGTCGGCGTGACAGGAGCGTTGGGATCGGGCAGCCCTTGCTGTGGGCACCAAACGACGATGTCGCCGTCTTGCCTGCCGTTTTCTTGCAGCTCTTTGCCTTCTGTATCAATGACCTTCAGGATCTTGAAGTCGGTGACCTTTGCCATATAAGCCCCAAAAGACGCGTCTTCGTATGTCATGACGACGTCAAAGAGAGCGAAGCTGTACCGCGCACCGTTTTCGCGGCTTACCGGTCGAGCGCCGATCGCCTCGTGGGCAGCGTCGACCGCGTCAAGGTAATCGTCGAGGGAATATCCGTCCTTGAGCGTGTAGGTAAAGGTAACGACGGTATCATCGACGGTATAGCTGACGTCATACAGACTGCCGTATTTTTCCGTTGCGAGCGGAAAGACAAAGCCCCTGTTCTCATACCCCGGATAATCGGAGGCGATCTCGAGATAGTTGCGGTCATAGTCGAACTGTGCTTTGATCGTTTTCGGCAGACCTGTCGCTATCATCACAAACGGATAAAGCGTATAAAAGGGCGGTTGGGGCTCCTGTGCGGCGGATGTACCCGTCACGGCGCAGGACAGGATCAAGACCAGGACGATGATCGCCGATACAATTCTTTTCATGATAATTCTCCTCGTTTTCTGTATAAATGTATCATAACATGCGTGGTCGCAAAAATCTACTGCTTTTACCACCATATCGGCACTTCACGAAGGATCGTGCCGTTGGAGTTGTACAGGTAGCCGGTAGAGAGGGACGCGGGGAATCCGTAGTCGATGACATAATCCTCCGGGTTGATCTGCAGCGGCTGGATCCGATAGTATCTGCCGAACTTGGTTTCGATATAGTAGAGGTTTTGGTCGGAAAACGCATTAGGGTCGTCGATGGATCCCAGCCCCGTTTCCGCGATGGCGAAGTACACCTTTCCGTCGTCGCACAGCAGGGAGCGGTCGATGTCGTCCGTCATCTCGTGCGGCAGCTCAGAGCTTGTCGGCTCGATCTCGGTGGGGATAGGTTCGGTCGGATCAACGAGTTGTTCGGTAGGGGATAGGGTTTCCTGCGGCGTCTCTGTCGCGGCAGGAGCTTCGGCTTCTTGGACGTCGTTTTCCGTAGCGTTCAGTTCCGGTGGTTCCGATGGAGCGGTCGCTTCACTGCTTTTAACGGAGACGGTCGGCTGTTCTGACGCGATTTGTGTTTCGGTTCGCATTGCTTCGGTCGGTTCTATCGCTATGCTGATCGGCGCGGTCTTGATCGGGGCTGTACCGTTGTGATAGACGTTGTACGCCAATCCTCCCGCGACGCTCGCAAGCACGACGCTTGCCGCCACGGCGGCATATCTTGTCTTGATCTGTGCCGAGGCTCTCGCTGCCGCGCGCTTTTTCGCGGCTTTGATCGCTCTCTCGACCATGTCCTCTGATACATGTATCTCGCTGACGGCTGTTGTGTATGCGTTATATCTCATGGGGCTTCTCCTTCCTTGATCAGCGTTTCTTTCAGCTGTTCCCTTGCGCGCCTAAGCCCCGATTTGACGGTGTTGACGTTCTTCTTGAGGATTTCGGCGATCTCGGAAACGGTATATTCCTCGTAATAGTAGAGGTAGATGATGTTTCTGTAGCTTTCCGACAGCTCTTCCAGCTCCTCCATGACCCCGGGCGGCTCTTCTGCCCGCAAATGCTGATAGTCGTCGAGACTCTCGCGGTTACGCCGCCAGTACGACCGGCTCAGATCCCTGCACTTGTTGATCGTCACGCGGATGAGCCACCGCTTGCGGTGTTCCTCATCCTCGGGGATGCGCTTGGTGAGCAGCACCAGACAGACCTCCTGCAGGATATCCTCCGCGTCGGCGGGGTTTTGGAGATTGTGGAGCGCTACGCGGTAGATCAGATCCGCGTGCTGTCGGAAGATGGCTTCGGCGGCGCCGAAATCGGATTTACGTCCCACTCTTCCCAAACTCCTTTCACCCATATAACGATCGAAACACATCATATGGGTGCAAAAAAGAAAATATTTACTTTTATATTAGCGAGTTGCATAGTTTTATGCAACTTTTTTTATTATTTCGCTATGGTTGGAGGTGAATCATATGATTACGATCCAATCGGGAAAACTTTGTATCCCGGATATTGACCGTTTTGTCGGATTCGCAGGCGACGATTCGGTCATGACAAAACAGCTCGTCCTCTTGAACCGTGCCTCGGACAGCTGTACTTATTCGCTGTGTTTGCGCTTTGACAACGATTCCGTCTGTACCGTTCCGCTGACCGCCTCTGTCGACGGCGACGACGTCGTTTTATCGTGGGAGGTTCGCGCCGAACATCTCTTGCAGACCGGTATCGTTACGGCTCAGCTGAAAACTGTCGACAGCGACGGCAGTATCGCGCACAGCACCAAAGACTTCTTCATCGTCGGCTCGTCCGCGGAGCTTGACGACGACGGGTGTGAGATAGAGTATGTCACACCTTCCCAGATGCGGAATAGTATAAATCAAGCGCTGGAAACGATCACCGCGACCGCGCCGTATATCGGCGACGACGGCTACTGGTATGTTTACGATCCCGAGCAGGGCGCGTACAAAAAGACCGGTTATACCGCCGGCGGTATCGCCCCCGACAGCGCTATGAGCGACACGAGCGTCAACGCCGTCGGCAACCGTTATATCAAGCAGTATGTCGACACAGCGTGCGCCTCAAAGGTCAGCACGACAACTACCGTCGCGGGACTGGCACTCACGGACAACATCAGCTCATACAGCTTGGCTGACGCCGTACGCGGTCATCTGTACCGAACCGGCGTCATCCCCAACGTAACGAGAGGAACGACGGGTCAGCTCGGCATCGGGTTGAACGGCGAGATGTTCTTCTGTACCGCGACCGACGTATGGAGACAGTTGGCGGACTTTCGGTCGGCAGAATACAAAATGGATCTGATCGACGAGATAGACGCCGCGGATGAGGATCTGGTCGACAACGGCAACATGTATTTGATGGACAACGGCGTTTACATCCGCTATGACGACAGCGGCATCAAGCTCGCAAAGTCGGCGGACGTTTATTCAAAGTCCCAGATCGATTCTATGGTCGGCAACATCGAAGCGCTGCTGGCTGTCGTTTGATAAAGGGGGCAGAAAGATGACGAAGCAACAGATGATCAAATGGTTCAAGGCGGCTCTGCTCAGAGCGCTGAGGACCTTTGCGCAGACCGCTGCCGCCGCGATCGGCGTTGCGACCGTGCTCAGCGAGGTCAGCTGGACACAGGTGCTGTCTACCGCGGCGCTCGCCGCGATCCTGTCGGTTTTGATGAGCGTCGGCGGTCTGCCGGAAGCAAAGGAAGGCGATTGAATGTCGGTTAACGCAGATAAGATCCTTACCATCGCCCGTGCGCAGATCGGCACGAAGGCGACAAATATCAAGAAGTGTAAGTATAACACCTGGTACTACGGCGCCGTGGTATCGGGCAGCGGCTACGATTGGTGCGAGACCTTTGTCCAGTGGGTGTTCAACGAAGCCGGCGCATCCTCTCTGCTGTATACCAAGACCGCCAACTGCGGTTACGCGGCTAAGGCGTTCCAAGATCACGGCAGACTGAAGCTGTCCGGCTTTCAGCGCGGCGACGTCGTGTTCTTCCACTGGACCGACGAGCGATCAACGCTGGTGCCCGGCACCTATGTCAGCGACCATGTCGGAATCATCGAGAGCGTCAACGGTGACAACACGATCACGACCATCGAGGGCAACACCGGCTCTACCTCCAACGGTGAGGTCAAGCGCTGTGTACGCGCTCTCTCGACGGTATCCTGCGCCGGACGTCCCGCCTACAGCGGCTCAGACACCCCCTCCGGCGATCCGCCGCAGGTGATCTACCGCGTCCGTTCGGGAGGCAGGTGGCTGCCCGCGGTGACGGATCTGTCGGATTACGCCGGGATCACCGGCGAGCCGATCACCGATGTGGCGATTAAGGTCACCGAAGGAGAGGTCAAATACCGCGTCCATGTCAAAGGGGGTTCGTGGCTGCCGTATGTCACCGGATATAATCTCGAAGATGATATCAACGGCTACGCGGGCGACAAAAAGGTGATCGACGCGGTGGAGATCTATTATACCACCCCGTCGTCCGTTGTCAGAGGACACGGCTACCTTAGGGCTAAGTACCGTGTCGCTCCTGTCGGCGGCTATTACTACAGCTGGCAGTATGACGACGAGACGTCCTCCGGTCAGGACGGTTACGCCGGAATGTTCGGCAAGCCGTTTGACTGGCTTCAGGTCACTTTATCCGACTAATACTTGACTTTTTAAGGCACGTCGTGCGATTTGTACGACGTGCCGCTTGATATTCTGTACAATATTGACAAAGAATAATGACAATTTTGTAAAAATAGCGTGCACTAATTCGGAAAAATCTATTGACAAACCGTTTCGATTAATGTTATTATTATCGTAACGTTGAGTTAGTATAATATTTTGGAGATGATAATAATGAAAAGGATTATTTCTGTTGCTCTTGTTTTAGTCGTTATGTTTACATTAGCGATCAATGTTGCTGCAGCCGAAAGCCCGAGAGGTAAGGATTATTATAAGATCACTGTCGGCTATTATCCTGCTGACGGTTCTTTGGGCGACGCTTCTTCCGATAAGGATAAGGTCGAGATCAAAGAGAATCCGGACGGCACTGTTACGCTTACCGCTAAGGAAAAGGGTAACGGCACATTCATCAAGTGGGTCATTAGCGGCGATTATGATATCGTTACCGGCAGCTTGACCTCTAAGTCGATGACCATTATTCCCAAGAGTGATATCCACGCTGACGCGTATTTCGAAGCGCCCGGCAGTACCCCCGACAGCCCCTCTAACCCCAACACCGACAAGACCTCTCCCAAGACCGGCGATCCGATGCTGATCGTATTCGGTATTGCGGCTCTGGCTCTCGGCGTAGGCGTATTCGCTGTCAAGAAGATCAAAGAGTAATTCTCGCGATTTCAGCGGCAACCGTTTGGTTGCCGCTTTTTCTTTGCCCAAAAAGCGTGATCCGATCGTAAGGGTAGGAGAGGCTTATACTAAGTAGCAATAAAACACTTTAATATCTATTGCGGAGAATTCCGCATAACTGCGCTTCGTCGTCGCTCGCTGTACTCGGTAGGCATATCCGGTTGGTATGCCTTGACCTCGTGTTGCGGCTCCTCCTCTCCCCATAACGCGGGGCGTTATGGGGACCCCAAGAGT
>CADAUE010000011.1 GCA_902790985.1 uncultured Ruminococcus sp. | reverse complement strand
TGGCTACGGTTACCGGGATGATGATTTCTTCTTTACCTTGATTCGCTATCTTTCTATTCCTTCTGTTCGCTCGTCCCACAAAAATACGTGAAGAACCTTATTTTTTTACCCTATGCGAAATGCGCGTGCAGCGCGAATTGAAATCAGTATGAGCCTTTTGCGCAAAGTACACAATTTTATTATCTTTTCCCACAGCGGTTGGCACACTTTATCACTTGCCAAAACCGTCGAATGATAGTATAATATTTTTGATTAGGCTCTTTGAGCCGTGCAATTTTCCGTAATTCAGTATTTGGAGGAACTTATGGCACAGAACAAGAAGATGGTCGAGGCGATCACCGGCCGCGACGAAGATTTTGCAAAATGGTATACCGATATTGTCAAGAAGGCGGAGCTGGTCGATTACAGCAACGTCAAGGGCTGTATGGTCATCCGACCCTACGGCTTTGCGATCTGGGAGAATATGCGTAACGACATGGACCGCCGTTTCAAAGAGACCGGTCACGAGAACGTTTATATGCCGATGTTCATCCCCGAGAGCCTGCTCGAAAAGGAGAAGGATCACGTTGAGGGCTTCGCGCCCGAGTGCGCGTGGGTCACCGTCGGAGGCTCTGAGAAGCTGACTGAGCGTCTCTGCGTCCGTCCGACCTCCGAGACCCTTTTCTGTGAGCATTACGCGAAGATCGTCAACACCTACCGCGATCTGCCCAAGCTCTATAACCAGTGGTGCTCCGTCGTCAGATGGGAGAAGACCACCCGTCCGTTCCTGCGTACCTCCGAGTTCCTCTGGCAGGAGGGACATACCCTCCACGAGACCGAGGAGGAGGCGCGTGAAGAGACCCTGCGCATGTTACAGGTTTATACCGATTGCTATAAAGAGACCCTCGCGATCCCCGCGGTCGTCGGTGAGAAAACGCCCAAGGAGCGTTTTGCCGGCGCGCAGGAGACCTACACTATCGAGCCGATGATGCACAACGGCGTCGCTCTGCAGGGCGGCACATCCCATTATTTCGGCGACGGCTTTGCCAAGGCGTTTGATATCACCTATACCGGCAGAGATAACAAGCTCCACTATCCGCACCAGACCTCATGGGGCACCTCTACACGCATGATCGGCGCGCTGATCATGGTACATTCCGACGACGACGGACTTGTCCTCCCGCCGAAGATCGCGCCCATCCAGGTCGCCGTCATCCCGATCGCCCAGCATAAAGAGGGCGTTCTCGACAAGGCGAACGAGGTCTATGAACAGCTCAAAAAGCAGTTCCGTGTCAAGCTTGACGATTCCGACCAAAGCCCCGGCTGGAAGTTTGCCCAGTATGAGATGAAGGGCGTACCCGTCCGTCTAGAACTCGGCCCCAAGGATATCGAGAAGAACCAGTGCGTACTGGTTCGCCGCGATACGCGCGAGAAGCTCTTTGTTTCTCTGGATAACCTCAATGAGACTATCGCCGACCTGCTCGTCAAGATCCACGACGATATGTATGACCGCGCTTTAGAGAATATGAAGGAAAAGACCCATGTCGCCCGCAACTTCAACGAGTTCGTCGACATCGCGAAGAACAAGCCCGGCTTCATCAAGGCGATGTGGTGCGGCGACAGCGCGTGCGAGGACAAGATCAAGGACGTCACAGGCGGCGTCAAATCCCGTTGTATCCCCTTCGAGGAAGAGAACCTCGGCGACACCTGCGCCTGCTGCGGCAGACCCGCGAAGCACATGGTCTACTGGGGAAAACAGTATTAATTAGGAATTCCTAATTAAATGAAAGGAGCGGTAATATGCCGATCAAAATACCCAATGATCTGCCGGCGATCAAAACACTCGAAAGCGAGAATATCTTTGTCATGCCGGAAGACCGCGCGACGACTCAGGATATCCGACCGCTCAAGATCGTCATCCTCAACCTCATGCCCACCAAGGTGACTACCGAGACCCAGCTGATGCGTCTTTTGGGCAATTCACCCCTGCAGGTAGACGTCGAGCTGCTGCAGATGGCGAGCCACAAGTCGCAAAATACCTCCGAAGAACATTTGATGAAGTTCTACAAGACCCTCGACGAGATCCGCGACGAACGTTTTGACGGCATGATCGTCACCGGCGCGCCGGTCGAGCAAATGCCTTTCGAGGAGGTCGACTACTGGGATGAGCTGTGCGAGGTGTTCGAATGGGCGAAGAAGCACGTCTATTCCACGATGTTCATCTGTTGGGGAGCCCAGGCAGGGCTGTATTACCGTTACGGTATCGACAAGGTCGACCTGCCCCAAAAGCTTTTCGGTATCTACAACCATATGATCATGAACCCGAAGCATCCGCTCATGCGCGGCTTTGACGATTATTTTTTGATCCCTCATTCGCGCTATACCGGTATCCGCACCGAGGATGTCGAGAAGATCCCCGAGCTGGAGATCCTCGCGACCTCCAAAAAAGCCGGTACCGCGATCATCTGCTCTAAGAACGGCCGCGAGTTCTATCTTCTCGGTCACTGTGAGTACGATTACGACACCCTTGCGAAGGAGTACTACCGCGACGTCGAGAAGGGCATCAAGATTGCTAAGCCCTACAACTACTTTCCCGATGACAACGTCAACCGCAAGCCCGTGATGACGTGGCGTTCCCACGCCTCGCTCCTGTACGGCAACTGGCTGAACTATTATCTCTACCAGCAAACGCCTTACGACCTCGAGGACTTGAAAAAGATGTATGAAGCAGAATAACGCGACAAAGCCGACCTGATCCGGGTCGGCTTTTTGATATGGTAGGGGAGGAGCTTGCCCTCCCGTTTTCGGCAGATGCTATCCGCGCTTAGTATTAGATCAGCATCGCCCGCATTTTCAGCAGGATTTTTTTCTCTCTGCGCGAAATCTGCACCTGCGTTGTGCCCAGCTTTTCCGCAGTCTCCTGCTGGGTTTTGTGTCGAAAGTACCTTAGCTCGATCAATCCCTTTTCTTCCTCGTCCAGCGCCGCCATCGCCTGCTTCAGTGACAGTCGTTCCGTCAGCGCGTCCTCGGGCGAGGGGATGGGGATCTCGATCCCGTTCTCGTCGTTGTCATCGGCAGAGAGCGATACGACCGCTCGCGAAGCGTTCAACGCTTGAGCCGCCTGATACATGTCCACACCGAGTTTTTCCGCAAGCTCTGTGATCTTCATCTCTTCGCCGTGCTCCTCTCTGTAACGGTCGCATAGCTCGCGAGCGCGTGCGCTCAGCTCCTGCAGCGACCGCGAGAGCTTCACGCTTCCTCCCGAGCGGAACAGCTGCTTGATCTCGCCGAGGATGACCGGTACCGCGTAGGTCGACAGCTTGTATCCTAAGCTTTCATCAAAACGGTCGACCGCCTTGACAAGTCCCACGCACCCCGCCGAGTACAGATCGTCATATTCGATCCCCTTTCCCGTGAAGCGGTGGGCGCAGGCATGCACCAGCTTGAGGTTTTGCTCGATCCGTTCATTCCTGTCCATCGCGACAGCGTTATTTCGGATTCGTGTACGATCGGATGATGGTTTTCTCCAGCGTCACGGTCGTGCCTTTTCCTATGGCGGAGCGCACCTTCACCTTGTCCATGAAGCTCTGCATGACCGCAAATCCCAGCCCTGCTCTTTCATCGGTCGAGGTCGTGTACAGCGGCTCCATCGCCTGTTCGATGTCCTCGATCCCTACGCCCGTGTCACGGATCTTGATGATCGCCTTGCCGTGATCCGTCAGCTTGACCTCTATGTACACGGTGCCGATGGTGTCGGGATAGCCGTGTACGATCGCGTTGGTGACTGCTTCCGAAACGGCGGTCTTGACGTCGGCGATCTCCGCGACCGTCGGGTCGAGTGGAAGCAAAAACGCCGCGACCGCCGACCGTGCAAAGCTTTCATTCATACTTTTTGAGAGAAAACTCAGCTTTAAACTGTTGACGAAATTCATTTCATCACCCCCAAGCTCCCAAGCCCCGACAGGACAAAGATTTTTCTCAGATTCTGCGGCACGTTCACGACCTCCAGCCTTCCGCCGATGAGCGAGATCATGCGATATCTTCCCATCACCAGCCCGATCCCCGACGAGTCCATGAACCCGACCTTACCGAAGTCCAGCACCAACCGTGAGGGGCGGCAGCTCTCACACCGCGCGTCGATCTCACCGCGTATCTGCGGCGCGATATGGTGGTCGATCTCGCCGCTCAGCTTTGCCGTCACCACACCGTCGCGAAATTTCATATCTACCATAGGCTTGTCCTCCTAATAAAAATGCCTACCCTAATCATATTAGGATAGGCATAAAAACTATGTCTTATTCTGTTGTGTGCGATTATTTTTCCGAGATATACGGGCGTATCTCACCTGCGAGATACAGCGAGCCGCAGATGAAGATCGCGTCGCCGTAGCTTTTCGCTTTATCAAAAGCGTCCGGCGGGCGATGGACGATCTCGATACTTTCCGCGATCCCGTCGAGCCGCTTTGCCAGATCCTCGGCGGGCAAAGCGCGCGGATTGTCGATATCGGTGACGATGATCCTTTTGAACAGACCGCTTAAGAGATACAGAGCGGTGCTGTCCTTATCGGCCAAGATCCCGATGATCAGCGTTTTGTCGCCGTCGGGATAGTAGGAGCGTACCGCCTGCGCGAACGCTTCCAGTCCGTTCGGATTGTGCGCGCCGTCTAAGATGACGACAGGATTATCAGCGAGCTTTTCAAATCGCGCGGGATGCTTTGTTTTCGCTAAACCTTCGCGGATGCTTTCGAGCGTGATCTCTCTGTGGTGTTCCTTCTGCAGCGCTTCGATCACCGCCAGCGCACACCGCAGATTGTCTACCTGATGCGCTCCCAAAAGCGGCAGGAGCATTTCCGTTTCGCGGTAGAGGAATCGCGTGCCGTCGGCGCTCCTGTCGGTGATCGTGATCCTCACATCCTCCGCACGGTAGAGCGTGTTGTGTTCCTCACGCGCCTTCTTCTCGATGACCGCGAAGGCTTCGGGACGCTGGGCCGCCGTGACGGTGGTGCCGTAGCTTTTGATGATACCCGCTTTCTGGAACGCGACCGCCTCGACCGTTTCTCCGAGGATAGCGGTGTGATCGAGGTCGACGCGCGTGATGACTGAGCAAAGCGGATAGGGGATGAGGTTGGTCGAATCGAGCAGTCCGCCCATCCCGACCTCGCACACGATGATATCGCATTTTTGTTGTTTGAAAATGTAGAATCCCAGCACGGTCAGAAACTCGAACTCCGTGATGATCACACCCTCAGCGTTGAGCTTTTCGATCATCGGCTGAAAGTACCCGACCGCCTCTGCCAGCTCCTCTTTGCCGATCATCTCGTTATTGATCTGGATGCGTTCCCGAAAGTCAACGACATACGGCGAGGTGAACAGACCGACCTTGTAGCCGGCTTCCTCAAGAACCGCGCTCAGCATCGTGCAGACCGAGCCTTTACCGTTGGTGCCTGCGACATGGATGAACGATTGCCCCAGCACCCCCGGTACCATGTGAAAGAGCTTTTTGACCCTGTCAAGCCCCGGCCGCGAGCCGAATTTATCGAGTGAGTGGATGTAGCGTAACGCTTCTTCGTAGGTCATCATCATGCTCTCCTTTCATTATTTATACTAATACTCCATCAATCGCCTTAACAATTTTATTAGCGGAATATAACGCAAAAATGTCATAGTGCTTTAATGAATGCTAGTATTATATCAGCTGCTTATAGATATCGTTCTTTTTCAGCCCTGCCATTGCCGCGGCTTCTTTCGCGGCGTCGGTAGGACGCATACCGCCGTCGATCAGCTGCTCTGCGTAGGCGACGGCTTCTTCGAGGGTGATCTCGTTTCTTTCTTCATCCTTTTTGCCTTCCAGAACGAGTACGATCTCGCCCTTGAGCGACCCGTCCGCGTATTGCTGTGCGGCGGTTTTAGTCGTAGTGCGGATGATCTCTTCGTGCACCTTCGTCAGCTCTCGTGCGATCGTCAGCTTTCTGTCGCCGAAGGTATGGTAAAAGTCAGCCAAGGTGTTCGCGAGCTTATGCGGCGCTTCATAGAAGATCATCGTTCTTTTTTCCCTCAGCAGACTTTCCAAATGCTCCGAACGGCTCTTTTTGTTGACGGACAAAAAGCCCTCAAAGGTGAACCGCCCTGTCTCCAGCCCCGATACCGCCAGCGCCGAGATGACCGCGCTCGGACCGGGTACGACGACCGTCTGTATCCCTGCCTGCTCGCACTGCTTGATCAGATCCTCTCCCGGGTCTGAGATACACGGCATCCCCGCGTCGGTGACGATCGCGCAGCTTTCTCCCGCGAGGATCCGGTCGATGATCTTTTCGCCCTTATCATGTTTATTGTGTTCAAAGTAGCTGACCATCGGTTTTTTGATGCCGAAGTGGTTCAGCAGCTTGACGGTCACGCGCGTATCCTCCGCCGCGATGAAATCCACCGATCTCAGCGTTTCGACAGCGCGCGGCGACAGATCGCCCAAGTTGCCGATCGGCGTACCGACGACGTACAAAATCTTACTCATAATGCCCTTCCTTATAGCTTCCGTATATTTGCTTCATTTCATCGGTGAAACCGTTTTCATCCTCAATGATCAGCGTCGGGAGAACGTCCAGATATCCCTGCTTCGCGCCGCGTTTCGCTTCGCATAAAAAGAGCTTCGGCGCCTTATCCGCCCTGCCCTGTACCATCCTCAGCTTCTTCGGCTCCAACTCATGCTCGCGCATCGATGATAGCACATCGGTCAGCCTCTCGGGACGCTGACACATGACGAATCTGCCGCCGAACCGCAGCAGCCACTTTGCCGCCTCGCAGATATCGCCGAGCGTACATTCCGTTTCGTGCCGCGCGATGATCTTCGACTGATCGGGGTTGACGATCCCCGAACCGCTCAGCTTGTACGGCGGGTTACAGGCCACAAGGTCGCTCTCGCCTGCCTTCATCAACTCCCGCGCCTTCTTGACATCGCCGAGCATCGGCAGGATCAGACCGGCGTTTTCGATCCCCATATTCAGATTGTGCGCGATGCTCTGCTTGAGCAGGTCGATCGCTTCTTCCTGTATATCGATCGCCGTGATGCTCTTCGGTTGATGATCTCTGACCATCAGCAGAGGGATCGTACCGCATCCCGTGCCAAGCTCCACGACGCGCTCGCCGTTCTTCACGGCGGCAAAGTGCGCGAGCAGGATCGTGTCGGTCGAAAAGTGATGCGCGTCGCTGACATATACCTCGACGCCGTTCCCCAGCGGCTCTCTATGCATGATGATCCCTCCTTCATTTCTCTCTATCAGTATTCTACCATACTTCCCGTTGCTTGTAAATCGCTTTCACGGGCAAAAAAATAACCGAGGCATAAAGCCTCGGCTAAGTCTGTGAAAAATTATTCCGCAGCAGGAGCGCCTACAGGGCAAACATCCGCGCAAGCGCCGCACTCGATGCAAGCGTCGCCGTCGATAACGTACTTGCCGTCACCCTCGGAGATAGCGGATACAGGGCACTCATCAGCGCAAGCGCCGCAGGAAATGCAATCGTCAGAAATCTTATAAGCCATGATGTGACCTCCTTGTATTTATTGACTTCATTGTAGCACATAGATTTAAAAAATCAAGGTTTTAAGCCAAAAATTAGCCCCCGCTAACCAAAATTAGCGAAAGCTTTCGCTCGTTTGCTTAAGCTAAAATTCCCTTAGTTTAAGCTAATACACTATATAAATACGGCAGTCACAAAACCGTGACTGCCGTGATGTTATTTGTCTTCCAACCCTTTGAGCTCTTCGATCTCTTTCTTGTTGACCTTGATGTAACCGTCCTTGACGAGACGTACCTCTCTGACCTTGAAGCTCTGCGGAGCGGCGTCGTCGGGGGTGTTGTCCATCTTGACCTTCAGCGTACGCGCCAGCAGATTGACTTCTACCACCAGACCTCTGCCGTAAGGCGTCTTGACGATCGCGCCGACCTTCGGCGTATGCTTCAACAGGTCGGTGTACGCTTCCTGCTCATATTTCAGACAGCACATCAGCCTGCCGCAGGTACCCGAGATCTTGGTGGGGGAGAGGGACAGCCCCTGTTCCTTTGCCATCTTGATCGATACGGGATGGAACTCGCCGAGGAAGGATGAACAGCAGAAGGGTCTGCCGCAAACACCTAAGCCTCCCAGCATCTTGCTTTCATCACGCACGCCGATCTGTCTGAGCTCGATACGGGTGCGGAACACCGACGCGAGGTCTTTGACCAGCGCGCGGAAGTCAACTCTGCCATCGGCGGTGAAGTAGAACAGGATCTTCGAGTTGTCGAAGGTGTATTCCACGTCGACGAGCTTCATCTCGAGCCCATGCTCCGCGATCTTCTGCTCACAGATCTTCAGCGCTTCTTTTTCCTTGCGCGCGTTATCCTCAAGTCGCTTGAGATCCTCTTTCGTCGCGATACGGACGAGCTTTTTCAAAGGGTGCACGATCTCCTCGTGGGGAACTTCTTTATTAGCGATGGCGACCTTACCGCACTCCACGCCGCGTGACGTTTCGACGATAACGGTGTCGTCCAGCTTCAGCTTTTTCTTGTCGGGATCAAAGTAGTAGACCTTGCCTACCTCTTTGAATCTTACGCCGATTACTTCTGCCATGTAATCCTCCTGTATTGTGATGACAGCCACGTTGTCAGCAGCTGTAGGTTAACGTTGGTTTTGAGCTTGCGTACCGCTTCATTGGTGATGCCGACGAGCGCGATCACGCGCGTGCGGTCGAGCTTTCGCGACATCCTTTTGACCGCTGTATCTTGGGTATTTACACCGCTGTAAAAGCCCAGCGTTTGTCTGAGCTTTTCCGCGAAAGCGGTCAGAGCGCCGGAGAGCTTTTCTTTGTCGGTCAGTGAGCTTAGGGTGCGCAGCAGATCATATTCATAGTTCGATACGATCCCGTCGACGATCTCTTCCGCGATCCTCTCGCTTTCTTCGTCCGTGTTTTCGCTGTGCTTGAGGGTGATGATACGCGCCCTCGAACGCACCGTCAACAGCATACTTTTCGCGCTCTCCGCCGTGAAGATGAAAAGCAGATCCTGCGGCGGCTCCTCGATGGTTTTCAAAAGCGCGTTCTGCGCGTCCTCTCTGAGCAGCTTGTCCGCGTCACGAAAGACATAGACCTTACAGCCCGCTTCGTTCGGTTTGACGCTCATCTGTGAGAGGTAGCTGTCGCGCAGATCTTTGAGCGACAGGATGCCGCTTTTAAGGTTTTTGCTCGGCTCGGGGAGAAAGACGTCGGGATGATGGTTCTCCATCACCTTGTGACATGCGGTACAGCATAGGCACGGACGCTCGTTTTCTCTGCAAACCGCTCCCGACGCCAGCAGGAGAGCCGCGCTGTCGCGCTCATCCCTGTCGCTTCCTTCGATGATGACGGTGTGTGGGATCCTGCCGGAAGAGCAAAGCTCGCGGATGATGTTTTCGTTATCCGGCTGTATCTTCAGCTCCATACCGTCACCGCCTTTCATTTAAGCCAAATTATATTATAGCATAAGCTCTGTCAAAAATCCACTGTTATTTTCTGCTCGGCAGCTGACGGGCTGTTATGGCAGCCGCGCGATGTTGCTCAGCACTTGACCGTCCTTGATCTCGATCACGCCGAAGCTCTTTTCATATCCCAGCGACCCGGGATTAAAGAGTCTGATCCCGTCGACTTCTTCGTCATGCGCGACATGCGTATGACCGTACAGCGCGATATCCGCCCCTTTTTCCTTAGCCGCCATAAACAGGTCGAGCAGCCCGTATTTCACGTTATACAGATGACCGTGTGTCGCGAGGAACTTTATGCCGTCTGCGGTGAATTCCTCCGTCAGCGGCAGCATCGTGCCGAAGTCGCAGTTGCCCTTGACGGTGTGGTATACCTTATCGGGAAATTCCATCTTGATATGATCCACCTCATCGCGGCTGTCGCCGCAGTGTACGACGATGTCGGCGTTGCGATGGAGCTGCATGACCTTTTTGAAGTTACGGTACGAGCCGTGCGTATCAGATACAACGATTATTTTCATATTTTTCTCCTGACTGCATAGTATAAAGGTATAAGAAAGGATAAGGAGATATACTATGGCTGATAATGAACAGATCAATAAGCTGATAAAACAGCTCAGCGAGCGGATGGGAACGCCCGAAAACGATATCAAAAACGCGGTGAACACCTCGAGCTACGGCAAGCTTTTGTCAAAGCTCCCCTCCGACAAAGCGCGACAGATGGAAGAGATCCTGTCCGACGAGGAAAAGGCAAAGGCGTTCCTAAACACCCCGCAGGCAAAAGCCATCATCAAGAGGATTATTGGCTGATGGACGATCTTTCCGAGAAGCTCAGCGGGATCCTCTCCGACCCCGAAGCGATGCGCGAGATCGCGTCTTTGGCTTCACAGCTCGGCGTAGATACGTCGGGCGTACATACGAAGCCCGAACCCGAATCTCAGCAAAATGATGATATGACCGCTCAGCTGATGGGGCTGATGCCCATGCTCGGCTCCCTGAAGCAGGATGACGATACCACCCGCCTGCTCGAGGCGATGCGTCCGTTTTTAAGCGACGAGCGCCGGCAAAAGCTCGATAAAGCAAAGCGGCTGATCCGCGTGATGAAGCTGATGCCGCTGCTCAAAGATCTACCTTTATTTGATTTGTAGGTGATAGGATGCCGTCAAATTCTTTAGAGCAGGAGGCGATGGACAGGGTTCGTCGGATGTATTCGTCCTTTGACCGCCGACCCCATGATCCTCAGCCTTCGCCAAAGCCGCCGAAACCGCCCGAACCTAAGCCGGAGCAGCAGCCAAAGCCCCTTGAGCCGAAACCCGCCGAAAAGCCGCGCGGTATGCTGGAGCTGTTGATGCGGGATAAGGACCAAAGCCTGATCCTGCTGCTCCTTGTGATCTTGATGAAAGACGGCGCGGATATGAACCTGATCCTCGCGCTGATTTATATGTTGCTGTGATCCCTTGAAAAATGCCGCGGATTCTAATATAATACCTACTATAGCACAGATTTTTGAATTTTTCTATAGTTCGGAGAGTATTTATGGAATTAACAGTCACAGAACAACAGCCGACCCGCGCCCTGCTGGTCGAGGTCGATACAGGTGAATACGACGCCGAAGCGTCTTTAGCGGAGCTGTTCGAGCTGACCGAGAGCGCCGGTGCGATCCCGGTTGCCTCGATTTCCCAAAAGCTCCAGCATGTCGATTCCGCTACCTGCGTCGGATCGGGCAAGCTCGACGAGATCAGAGAGTATTGCCAAGCCGAAGAGATCGATCTGATCATCTTCGACCTCGAGCTATCGCCTGTCCAGATCCGCAACATCGAGGCTGCCGCCGATGTGCGCGTTATCGACCGCACTATGCTGATCCTCGATATCTTTGCCCTGCGCGCCAAATCCCGCGAGGGTAAGCTGCAGGTCGAGTTAGCTCAGCTCAAGTACATGATGCCCCGCCTGACAGGCAAAGGCGTCGAGATGTCCCGACTGGGCGGCGGTATCGGTACGCGCGGACCGGGTGAAACAAAGCTCGAGACCGACCGCCGCCATATCAAGCGCAGGATGGAAACACTCAAAGCCCAGCTCAAGGATGTGGAGGAACACCGTCGTCAGCTGCGGATCCGCCGTGACAAGGACGGCGTGATCACCGTCGCCATCGTCGGCTATACAAACGCCGGCAAGTCCACCTTGATGAATACCTTGACCGACGCCGGGGTGCTCAGCGAGGACAAGCTTTTCGCGACCCTCGACCCGACCTCACGCGCCTTGAAGCTGCCCAACGGCGTATCCGTCATGTTGATTGACACCGTCGGATTGGTTCGCCGCCTGCCCCATCATCTTGTCGAAGCGTTCAAGTCCACGCTCGAAGAAGCCGCCCGGGCGGATATCATCCTCAACGTCTGTGACGCGAGCGCCGAGGAAAGCCGCCTGCACCTCGAGGTCACCCGCGATCTGCTCGCGTCGCTGTCAAGCCTCGACAAGCCCATCATCCCTGTGCTGAACAAGTGTGATCTAATCTCTGACAACATGACCGGTATCTCCGGTGCGGTGCATATCAGCGCCAAGTACGGTACCGGTATCGACGATCTGTTGAAAGCGGTCGAGGATCATCTGCCGAAAAAGCTTATGCGCGTCACGCTTCTTTTACCGTTCGACAAGGTCGGCATCGCGTCAAAGCTTCGCGAGACCGCCGTGATCCACAGCGAGGAATATACCGCCGAAGGGCTTATGATGGAGGCGACCGTAGACGAGATCCGATATGCGCGTATCAGAGAGTACCTTGTCGATTGATCGGGAAAAATTTCCAAAAGCACTTGCGCTTTCTTGATCAGTGTGATACTATATATTGTGTATTATGGGAGAATATCCAAATCAGAAACCAAATACGGAGGGAAAACATATGAAAAAAACCAAGAAGATCCTCGCGCTGATGATGGCGGTCATCATGGCGGCTTCTGTATTCACTGCGGTCACCGCGTCCGCTGAGGAAGCGCCCGATCCGCAGGATGTTGTTGCGGAAGATCCCGCGCTCGTTGATGAAACGCCGGCAGAGTTAGCGCAGACCGGCGCAGAGGAATCTACCGAGGCTCCCACAGAGCCCGAGACGGCCGCTCCTACCGAAGCGCCTACCGAAGAGCCCGAGCCCACGGTCGGTACCGTCAAGAACATCGATCGTACCAGCTTTGAGAGTGACAGCGCCTATTTGACATGGGATAAGGTATCCGGAGCCGACGGCTACTACGTCTATTATTTGAACGCCGATCTGCACAAGAATTTCTCTCGCTTTGCCGATGTCAAAACCAACTCCTGCAACGTCAAACCCCTTCGCCAGGGTACCCAGTACCATTTTATGGTCAGCGCGTATATCAAGCATAACGGCAAGATCATCGAGGGCGAAAGAACGCTGAAAAAGACCGCGACCCAGCCCGCCGCTGTGACGGGGCTTACCAAGTGGCGCTCCTCCGATGTGCTCGAGATGGATTGGGATCGTAACCCGAACGCGACCGGTTACCGCGTCTACCGTTCCGAGTCCGGCGGCAGCGAAGTTCTCTATAAGACCATCCGCGGCAACTCCAACACCGAGTTCACCGATTATTCTGTCAGACAGGGCAGAACCTACAGATACCGCGTCAAGAGCTTCCGTGAGCTTTACGGCACCTCCTACAGCTCCGACGCCGACAGCATCACCTTCATGGCAGGTCTCTGCGGTCCCGATTATTCGATCACCTCGCGTTTAGGCCGCGTCAATCTGACATGGAACGCCAATCCCTACGCGACCTATTATGAGGTCTATATGTCCACCAGCCCGAGCAACTCTAGCTTCACAAAGCTCTTTACCACCCCGCGCCTGTACTTCAACACCACCAAGCTGACTGTCGGCAAGACCTACTATTTCCGCATCCGTCCGATCTACAGCAGCGGCAGCACCTATATCACCGGCACGAGCAACAAGAAGAGCCAGCGCGTGACCGACAGAGCGTACGGCGATTATGTCGGCGATACCTACATCGAGATCAGCATCGACCAGCAGCATATGTGGGCGTACAAGAACGGCTCCCAGATCGCTTCCACCGAGGTCGTCACCGGCAACGAGGGCGATTGCGATACTCCCACAGGCTACTATGAGATCAACAACAAGGCGCGCAACATCTACCTCAACGGCGCCGGTTACAGCTCTTTCGTCAGCTATTGGATGGCGTTCATCGGCAGCTCCTACGGTATCCACGACGCCAGCTGGCGTTCCGAGTTCGGTAACCCGATCTACAAGGGCAACGGTTCCCACGGCTGTGTCAACACCCCCTACGGCGCAGTCGCCACGATCTACAACAACATTCCCACCGGAACTCCGGTCATCATCTATTGATAAAACATTTCAGAAGGCTGTCACCGAGACGGCCTTCTTTTTTGCTTTATAAGAAACTGCTCGTTTCTAATAAAGTAAAAAAGATTTGTATGCCCGCTCAGTTTGTTGCTACGCAACAACGAGCGATGGCTATGCGAAATGCGCGCAGAGCGCGCTTTCTTGCATGGGGCGATGTTTACATTTCCTTCATTTGACTTTTACCGGTATCTATAGTAAAATTAACCATATATATTTACCTATGGAGGTGAGGCGTTTGAATCTGCAAGTGATTCTGGACATCGCGACGATCGCGCTGCGTGCGCTGTTGCCGATCTACGCGCTGGTCATCATATACCAGTGCTTTGCTTCGGCACGCCGCCACAGACGTCCCGAAAAGCCTCTCGTCACTTTAGAGATCCTCGAGACCGGTCAGCAGATCCCGGTCTTGTTCTGGGAGAATTCCATCGGCAGGAGCAAAGGCTCCGACATCCGTGTGTCCGATATCAGCGTATCGCGCGATCACTGCGTGTTCCTGCGCCGCAAAGAGGGTTGGTTTATCTCCGACATCGGCTCCAAGTTCGGTACCTACGTCAACGGCGAGCCTGCCGAGGGACGCACCAAGGTGATCATCGACGACGAGATCACCATCGGTCACACCACGCTGATCCTAAAACGCGGTGAAGAGTACCAGGAGCGCCTGCGCCCCTCGTGGTTCTTTTCCAAAGCCTCTGACAAAGGCGCCCTAAAGCCCTATAAGCTGATGATCTTGATCACCTTCTTTCACCTCTTCATGGCAGTCGAAGCGTGTTTTTCCAACGAGGTCAAGGACTTTGTGCCCCTGTATATCTGCGGTGCGATGGAGGTCTTGATGTGGACCTTTTTCTGTATCTCGTCCTATGCCTTGAACCGCGTGAATTATGAGCTGGAGGCATTAGCCTGTTTCCTGTCGGGCATGGGTGTTATGCTGCTCGTACGGCAGGAGCTGCGTTCCGCGATCGTACAGATGATCGCGATGACGCTCGGCATGATCGTATTCGCCGTGATCGTGAAGTTCATCGAAGATCCCGACCGCGTCAACAAATGGCGTTTGCCGATCATGATCGGCGCCGTCGGACTGTTGGCGGTTAACATCGTTTTCGGCCGCGTCCAGAACGGCGCCGCCAACTGGATCAGCATCGGCGGAGTCAGCGTCCAGCCCTCCGAGTTCGTCAAGGTCGCATTCATCTTTGTCGGCGCGTCCGCGTTGGATAAGTTACAGACCAAGCGTAACTTCATCGAGTTCATCGTCTTTTCCGCGATCTGCGTCGGCGCTCTGGCGCTGATGGGTGACTTCGGTACCGCGCTGATCTTCTTCGCGACCTTCCTTTTGATCGCGTTCATGCGTTCCGGTGATTTCAAGACCGTCATCCTCGCGCTTGTCGCGGCGGCGTTCGCTGTGTTCATCGTGCTGAGCATCAAGCCCTATGTCGCCGAGCGTTTTTCCGCATGGGGACATGTCTGGGAGCATACCCAGGACAGCGGCGGTTACCAGCAGGTGCGCGTGATGACCTACATGGCGTCGGGCGGACTGATCGGCGTCGGCGTCGGCAACGGCTTTCTCAAATATGTATTCGCGTCCGAGTCCGATCTCGTTTTCGGGTTGGTCGCCGAGGAGATGGGCGTTATCGTCGCTTTCTCGATCGCGGCGGCGATCATCGCTTTGGCATTCTATTCCCGCGCGATCACCACGCGTTCCCGATCCTCGTTCTACGCGATCTCCGCGTGCTGCGCGGCGGGTCTGATGGTGATCCAAAGCGCATTAAATATTTTCGGTATCACCGATATCCTGCCCTTGACGGGCGTTACCTTGCCGTTCCTGTCGGCGGGTGGATCGTCGATGATCTCCTGCTGGGGACTTCTGGCGTTTATCAAGGCGGCTGACGAGCGCACCTATGCCGCAAAACGCCGCGCTCCGTCCAACGCCCTGCCTCAGCGAAAGGAGGTAGCCGTATGAAACGGATCATGACCCGTTCTCTGATCCTGTGGATCGTGACCTTCGCGTTTTTAGCCGGTACGATCTTCCTCGGCGTGCGTGTGGTACTTTTCAGCGGAGATTGGGTACAACAGCCTTTTAACGGACACCTGGCGTCCGCGAGCGGTCTCGGCAGAGCCGGCAAGATCTCCGACCGCAACCAAAAGGCGCTCGCCTACAGCGAAAATGACGAGCGCCATTACAGCGACGACCTCACCACGCGTGAAGCTCTGCTCCACGTTGTCGGCGACAACAGTTTGAACATTTCTTCCGCGATCCAGAGCCGTTACCGCACCAATCTTTCGGGCTATAATTTTGCCTTAGGTTTGGGCTTGCCCGAATCCTTGAGCGGTGCGGGCAACAAGGATCTGACGCTTACGGTCGACGCGGATGCGTGTCGCGCGGCTTACAGCGCGATGGGCGGTCACAAAGGCGCCTGCGTCATCTACAACTACAAAACCGGCGAGGTCTTGTGCGACGTCAGCGCGCCCTCCTATGATCCCGCCGATCCGCCGACGATTACCGAGGACAACGAGAGCGACTACGACGGCGTCTATCTCGATAACGTCGTGTCCTCCACCTTCACCCCCGGTTCCGTATTCAAGATCATCACCGCTGCGGCGGCGATCGACAACATTCCCGATATCGACCAACAGTCCTTCACCTGTTATGGTTCACTTGACGTCGAGGGCAACCCCATCACCTGTGAGTATGCCCACGGCACCCAGAGCTTTAAGGAAGCCTTCGCCAATTCCTGCAACTGTGCCTTCGGACAGATCGCGATGCAGGTCGGTGAGACAAAGATGAAAGAAACCGCCGAAAAGCTCGGCTTCAATAACGCTGATTTCAAGATGAGCGATATCCCGATCGCGACCAGCCGTTATGACGCGACCGGCGCGGGCGAGAACTATCTCGCATGGTCGGGTATCGGTCAGTACGAGGACCTTGCCAACCCCATGCTGATGGCGATGATCTCCTCCGCTGTTGCGAACGGCGGCACCGCTTCTTCGCCCTATATCGTGCAGGACGACGGTAACCTGATGGATAAGCTGAACATCTCCGTCAACAAGAGCAAAGATATCGACATGCTTTCCTCTACCACCGCCGCAAGGGTCAAGGAGCTGATGAAAGCTTCCGCCGAGAGCTACTCTTACCGCGGCGTCAGCCTTGCGGGGCTGAATTTCTGTGCCAAGACCGGTACTGCCGAGGTAGGGCAGGGCAAGGAGCCTACCGCGTGGTTCGTCGGATTCATTGATGATCCTAATCACCCTTACGCGTTCGCCGCGACCGTCGTCGAGGGCGGCTACGGCATCACCGCCGCCACCCCCGTCGTAGAGGCGGCGATAGGAGCGCTGGTGAGTTAGGAGCCGTAAGGAGTTAGGAGTGAGGAGTTTCGGTTACTCGCTGCGCTCAAACAGATAGATAGAAACAAAAATATACGCTTGCATCTCTTTTTTAGAGTTGCAAGCGTTTTGTTATGCTCGATTTAATTGTAATTCAGGTGTGGACGGAGTCCGCCATTAACTTCTAACTCCTAACTCCTAACTAAAAGAAGTTTTACTTCTTTTTAAACCCATCCTTTAGGCTGACGGAGCGGTTGAAGATCATCTTGTCCTTCGTGCTGTCGGGATCGATGCAGAAGTAGCCTGTCCTCATGAACTGGAAGTAGGCGGGAGCTTCAAAATCGGCGATTGCCTTTTCCGCCTTACATCCCTCGACGACCTTGAGGGATTCGGGGTTGATGAATTCGAGGAAGTCTCTGCCGTCCGCTTCGGGGTCGGGCACGGTAAAGAGGTTGTCGTAGAGGTTGCAGGTCGCGTCCAGCGCGTTTTCTGCGTCTACCCAGTGGATCGTACCGCGTACCTTTCTGCCGTCAGGGGTATTGCCGCCTCGGGTCTCGGGATCGTACTCTGCGTAGACTTCAACGATATTGCCGTCGTCGTCCTTTTTGCAGCCCGTGCATTTCACGATATACGCGCTTTTTAAACGCACTTCGTTGCCGGGGTACAGACGCTGATATTTTTTGATCGGCTCTTCCATGAAGTCGCCGCGCTCGATGAAGCATTCACGGCTGAATGTGACTTCTCTCATGCCGTCCGCTTCATTGTTCGGGTTGTTCTCCACATGGAAGGTTTCCGACTGACCCTCGGGGTAGTTGGTGCTGACCAGCTTGATCGGGCCGAGCACGACCATCACGCGCTGTGCGGTCATGTTCAGATCCTCTCTCAAACAGTGCTCGAGGAACTCGTATTCCACGGTAGAGTTGACCTTGCTCACGCCGATACGGTCGCAGAAGTTGCGGATCGACTTCGGGGTGTAGCCGCGTCGTCTGAGACCGCACAGGGTAGGCATACGCGGATCGTCCCAGCCCTTGACATAGCCGCCCTCGACCAGCGCTCTGAGCTTGCGTTTACTCATCACGGTGTTGTTGATACCTAAGCGCGCGAACTCGATCTGACGGGGTCTTGCGGGCAGGGTGACGTTTTCGATGACCCAGTCGTACAGCGGTCTGTGATCCTCGAACTCGAGAGTGCACAGGCTGTGGGTGATCCCCTCGATCGCGTCCTCGATCGGGTGGGCGAAGTCATACATCGGGTAGATGCACCATTTGTCGCCGGTACGGTGATGGTGCAGGCGGTTCATGCGGTAGATGACCGGATCACGCATGTTGAAGTTGCCCGAAGCCAGATCGATCTTCGCGCGCAGGGTCATTTTGCCGTCCTCGATCTCGCCGTTCTTCATTCTTTCAAAGAGCGCGAGGCTTTCTTCGATCGGTCTGTCACGATACGGCGATTTTGCCGGCGTATTTAGATCGCCGCGGTATTCACGCATCTGATCGGGCGTCAGCTCGCAGATATACGCAAGCCCCTTGTTGATCAGCTCGACCGCCGCCTCGTACATCTTGTCAAAGTAGTCGGAAGCGAAGTAGAACCTGTCCTCCCAGTCGAATCCCAACCAGTGGATATCCTCTTTGATTGCGTCGACGAACTCCACATCCTCTTTAGTGGGGTTGGTGTCGTCCATGCGCAGGTTGCAGATACCGTTGAATTTCAATGCTGTGCCGAAGTCGATACAGATCGCCTTGGCGTGGCCGATGTGCAGATAGCCGTTCGGCTCTGGAGGAAAGCGCGTATGTACCTTCATTCCGTAGTAGTCGCCGCCCTCTGCGGTATCCTTTTCAATCATGGTGTGGATAAAGTTCGAGGACATTTCCTCTCCGTTCTCCACGGTGTTTTTGATTTCTTCTGTCATATACTTTCCCTCATTTTATGGATTGCGAAACGCAACAGTATCGTAGTCATTCCGAGGAGGGTTTATCCCGACGTGGGAATCCCCTTCCGTCTGCAATCGGCTGCAATAATAGGGGGATTGCCACAGCCCCGTTGGGGCTTCGCAATGACACGGTTGTTACGACGTTTTATTATTTCAATTTCTCCAGTCCGATCTCCATTCTTCTCAGACTTTCGTCCCTGCCTAAGATGTCGAGGATCTCGATCGCGCCGCCGGGGGTGACGGTCTTGCCCGCCACGGCGATCCTTGCCGGCCACATCACGGTGCCGTTCTTGACCTCGAGCTTTGTTGCCAAATTGATCAGCGCGTCGTGGATGCTGTCGTGATCCCAGCTTTGCAAAGCGGATAACTCGTCATATACTGCTTTGAGCATGACGGGAGCGTTCTCAAGATTTGTCTTGCTCTTCTTGTTGACAAACAGCTCCTTGTCGTACTCGGGCAGCTCCTTGAAGAAGTCGATCTTCTCGGGGATATCCGTCAGCTTGGTGGTGCGCTGCTGTAAGATCGCTGCCAGTTTGTGATAGTCAAGTTCTTTATCTCCCAATACCTGTTTGAAGTATGGGGTGAAAACAGCAACGAGCTGTTCATCTGTCATCGCCTTAATGTATTCGCCGTTGAACCATTCGAGCTTGTCGTAGTCGAACACCGACGGGCTTTTGCTGATGCCGCTGATATCAAAGGCTTTACAAAGCTCGTCGAGGGTGAAGATCTCCTGATTGTCCTTCGGACACCAGCCCAAGAGGGCGATGTAGTTGATGATCGCCTCCGGCAGATACCCCTCTTTGATGAGATCCTCAAAGCCCGTCGAGCCGTGACGCTTACTGAGCTTCGATACCGAGCCGTCCTCATTCTTGCCGTTGATCAGCGGCAGGTGGATATAGGTCGGGATCTCCCAGCCGAACGCTTCGTACAAGAGATTGTATTTCGGCGTGGAGCTGAGATATTCCGAACCCCTCACAACGTGGGTGATCCCCATCGTGTGATCGTCGATGACGTTCGCGAAGTTATAGGTCGGGTAACCGTCCTGCTTGATCAGGATCTGATCCTGCAGCTCACTGTTGTCCACCGTGATCTCGCCGAAGACCGCGTCCGTAAAGGTCGTAGATCCCTCGATTGGCATCTTCTGGCGGATGACATAGGGGACGCCCGCGTCCATTTTTTCTTGTATCTCAGCATCCGATAGATTCCTACAGTGACGGTCGTAACCGCCGCCGACGGTCTCATTCTGGATCTTTTCGAGTCGCTCCTTGGTACAGAAGCAGCGGTACGCCTTGCCCTCGCGGATGAGCTGTTCGGCATAGGGCAGGTACATGTCCTTTCTCTCGCTCTGTACATAGGGACCGTATTCGCCGCCGACGTCGGGGCCTTCGTCATGCTTCAGCCCCGCCGTCTCCAGCGTCTTGTAGATGACGTCTACCGCGCCTTCTACATATCTCTCTTGATCCGTGTCCTCGATCCTGAGGACGAAGGTGCCGCCTTGACTTTTGGCGACCAGATATTCATACAGCGCCGTTCTCAGATTGCCTACATGCATAAAGCCTGTCGGGCTTGGCGCGAATCTTGTTCTAACTTTACTCACTTTTATATCCCTCGTCGATCGGTTTGTGACATTTTTTGTATTTCTTGCCCGAACCGCACCAGCACGGGTCGTTCGGACCGGGCTTTTTCTTTTTGTTGACGACCGTTCTGTTGGTCGATACCGTGCCGTCTCCCGCGAATTCTACAGGCTTTGCGACCTGCTCGCGCTTGAGTCCCAGCTCTACTGCCGAAGGCTTCGGACGTCTGTCCTCTTCGGTTTTGAGGATGACTCTGTGCTCCGCGGCGGCCTGTTCCTCCATCTCTCTGCGCTTTGCCTCCAGCTCCTCGCGCTTCTTCTGGATCTCATAAACGCGCTTGGGCGCGACGAGTATCAGCTTCGCGGTCTCCTGGCGGATGGTCTCGATCATCTCGTCAAACATGTCGAAGCCCTCGATACGGTACTCGACGACCGGATCACGCTGGCCGTAAGCGCGCAGACGGATGCCCTGTTTGAGCTGATCCATGTTGTCGATATGCTCCATCCAGTAGGTGTCGACGCTCTTCAAGAGATAGATACGCTCCATCTCGCGCATGGTGTCTGCGCCGACGAGCTGTTCATTCTCGTCATAGAGCTTCATCGCTCTGTCCTGCAGCTCCTTGATCAAGTCGGCTTTTTCGAGATCCTCGGTATTTTTCGAGAGCCAGCCGCGGTACAGCTCATTGAGACCGGGCAGGTTCCAGTTTTCCTTGTCCATATCGTCGGCGCAGAACATGTTGACATTGTTCTCGATGGTGTCGGTGACCATCTTGACGACCGTATCGTGCACATCCTCGCCGTCGAGCACCTGATTGCGCTGACCGTAGATGATCTCACGCTGACGGTTCATGACGTCGTCATAGTCGAGGACGGACTTACGGATCGCGAAGTTGCGGCTCTCGACCTTCTGCTGAGAGCTTTCAACGATATTCGTCAGCATTTTTGCCTCGATCGGCTGATCTTCGTCGACGTTCATGCGGTCGAGGATCATTGCCATCCTCTCGCCGCCGAAGATACGCATCAGATCGTCGTCGCACGACAGGAAGAATTTCGATTTACCGGGATCTCCCTGACGACCGGAACGACCGCGCAGCTGGTTGTCGATACGGCGGCTTTCATGACGCTCCGTACCGATGATGTACAGACCGCCCGCCTCTCTGACCTTTTCAGCCTCGGCGTTGATCTCTTCTTTATGCTGATCGTAGTATTCCTGATATTTTTGGCGGGCTTCCTTGATGGTCTCGTCGTCAGTATCCGCGAAACCGGTTGCTTCCGCGATGACCTCGTCCTCGTAGCCTTCTTTTCTCAGCTGCGCCTTCGCCATGTACTCGGCGTTACCGCCCAGCACGATATCCGTACCGCGACCCGCCATGTTGGTCGCGATAGTGACCGCGCCCAGCTTACCGGCCTGCGCGACGATCTCCGCTTCCTTTTCATGATGCTTCGCGTTCAGCACGTTATGCTGGATACCCGTCTTTTCGAGCAGCTTTGAGAGCTGTTCGCTCTTTTCGATCGAGATCGTACCCACCAGCACGGGCTGACCCGTCGCGTGAGCCTCTTTGATCTCTTCGATGATCGCCATGAACTTGCCGCGCTCGGTGCGATAGATCGCGTCCTGCATATCCTTACGGATGACTTCTTTGTTGGTCGGGATCTCGACGACGTCCAGCTTATAGATCTCCTGGAACTCTTCTTCCTCGGTCTTGGCGGTACCGGTCATACCGGACAGCTTGCCGTACAGACGGAAGAAGTTCTGGAAGGTGATGGTGGCGAGGGTCTTAGATTCGCTCTCGACCTTCACGCCTTCCTTTGCCTCGATCGCCTGGTGCAGACCTTCGTTATACCGTCTGCCGTACATCAGACGACCCGTGAACTCGTCGACGATGATGACCTCGCCGTCCTTGACGACGTAGTTGACCTCGTTCTTCATGCAGCCGTACGCCTTGATCGCCTGATTGACATGGTGCTGGATGGTGATGTTGTCGGGATCGG
The DNA here is from genome assembly GCA_902790985.1 of uncultured Ruminococcus sp. Lineage (GTDB taxonomy): Bacteria > Bacillota > Clostridia > Oscillospirales > Acutalibacteraceae > Ruminococcoides. Next base: position 20,646 of record CADAUE010000011.1, on the reverse strand, counting down.
TCAGATTCTCGAGGTTGAAGAACGCCTCCGCCTTCTTGACGCCCAGCTGGGTGAGGGTCGCGGTATGCGCTTTTTCGTCGACGACATAGTCGATGTTATTCTCTTTATAGAATTCCTCGAGATCCTCTTTGTTGTCGATCTCTGTGAAAACATATTTCTTCAAGGTCCTGGCGAGCTGATCGGCGCGTTCATAAAGATCCGACGCCTTGTCGCCCTTGCCGGAGATGATCAGCGGCGTACGCGCCTCATCGATGAGGATCGAGTCGACCTCGTCGACGATGGCGAAAGCGTGCTGACGCTGTACCTTCTGTTCCTTATACACGACCATGTTATCGCGCAGATAGTCAAAGCCCAGCTCATTGTTCGTGCCGTAGGTGATATCGGCTTCGTACATCGGCTTGCGTTCATTGACCGGGATATCGTGGATGATCAGCCCCACCGACAGACCGAGCCAGCGGTAGAGCTTGCCCATCCATTCGCTGTCGCGCTTTGCCAGATAGTCGTTGACCGTGACGATGTGTACGCCCTCGCCGGTCAGTGCGTTGAGGTAAGCCGGCAGGGTCGCCACCAGCGTTTTACCCTCACCGGTCTTCATCTCGGCGATACGTCCTTGGTGCAGGACGATGCCGCCGATGATCTGTACGGGGAAGTGCTTCATTCCCAGCACCCTCCACGAAGCCTCTCGGCAGACTGCGAAAGCATCGGGCAGGATATCGTCGGTGGTCTCGCCGTTTTTCAGACGTCCTTTGAGGATGTCGGTCTGAGCCTTTAACTCGCTCTCGGACATCGCGGCATACTTGTCCTCTAGTGACAGGACCTTATCGCAAATCGGTCTGATGCGCTTTAGCTCGCGCGTGGAGTAGTCGCCGAACAGCGCTTTAAATAAACCCATCATATCATTCCTTTCGTTATGGTTCACAAGGTATCAAATCCCTAAAAAACCCCATTATAATGATCAGTATACCATAAGATATGGAAAAAATAAAGAAAAATCTGTAAATTATCCGCTTGATTTCGATCGCATTTGTTACGCCGACAGATTTGCAGGAACATTTTAGCCTTATATTTCTATTATGATATTGAATTTCAACTGCGGTTGTTGTAAAATACAAATGAATATGGGCTTTTTTCTACGAATCACGCGGGCGATGGCAAAAGCCGTCCATCCGATCCGCGTAAGATAGGTTTCGCTGTTCCGTGATCAGCGGGAGCGGCAGGGTGAATATATGTCAGCAGTAATCAAAAAGAAAAGACGATTAACGTCGTTTCAGATCATCTTGATCGGTTTTTTCGGAGTGATCCTTTTGGGCGCGTTGCTATTGATGCTGCCCATCTCCGCGTCCGACGGCAGCGTCACGCCGTTTGATCAGGCGCTGTTCACCTCGACCTCCGCGGTGTGTGTGACGGGGCTGGTCGTGCAGGACACCGCCACCTATTGGTCCGGCTTCGGTCAGGCGGTCATTCTGATCCTGATCCAGATCGGAGGACTGGGCGTGATCACGATGATGTCGACCGTGATGATGCTGGTGGGCAAAAGGCTCTCGTTCAGTCAGAGAACCACCATGCAGAACGCGATCTCCGCGCCGAATCTCGGCGGTATCGTCAGACTCACGAAGTTTGTCCTCAAGGGCACGGCTGTCGTTGAGCTGATCGGCGCTGCCGTCATGATGCCTGTTTTTATCATCGACCACGGCGCGCGGGGAATTTGGATGGCGGTGTTCCATTCGGTCTCCGCTTTCTGCAACGCCGGCTTTGATCTGATGGGAAGACCCGGACAGAAATTCGCGTCGATGACCTATTATTCGTCCCATCCGCTGATCAATATCGTCCTGATGCTTCTGATCATCGTGGGCGGTATCGGCTTTTTGACGTGGAAGGACGTCGTGACGTATAAATTCCGCTTCAAGCGCTACCGTATGCAGAGCAAGGTGATACTGATCACCTCCGCGGTTCTGATCGCGGTGCCCGCGGTCATCTTCTTTTTGTATGATTTCGCTCAGCTCCCGCTCGGCGAAAGGATCCTTGGGTCGCTGTTCCAGTCGGTCACGACCCGTACCGCGGGCTTCAATACGCTCGATCTGACCTCCATGACGGCTATCGGTCAGGCGATCTTCATCGTGCTGATGCTGATCGGCGGCTCTCCCGGCTCTACGGCGGGCGGTATGAAAACCACCACCGTCGCCGTGCTGGTTGCCAACGCGGTTTCTATCTTCCGCCGCAAGGAAGATCCCGAGTGCTTCGGCAGGAGGATCGACGCGGGCGTAGTCAAGGTCGCTTCCACCGTCTTTTTGATGTATATCACGCTGTGCTTTGCCGGCGCGGCGGTGATCTGCTCGGTCGAGAAGCTGCCCGCGGGCGTGTGCCTGTTTGAGACCGCATCGGCGGTCGGCACGGTCGGGCTTACTCTCGGCATCACGCCGCAACTGGGACTGATCTCCCACATCATCCTGATCCTGCTGATGTTCCTGGGCAGAGTCGGCGGTCTGACCGTTATCTACGCCGCTGTGACAGGCTCGGAAGATAAGATGTCAAAACTGCCTGCCGAACAGATCACGGTAGGCTGAATATACCAATCACCCTGTATCAAAGGAGAACTGTTATGAAGTCTGTATTATTGATCGGACTCGGAAGATTCGGAAAAAACATCGCGATCCAGCTCAACAAGCTCGGCCATGACGTGCTGGGCGTCGATCATAATGAGGACAGGGTCAACGAGGCGATGGATATCGTTACGGACGCCCAGATCGGCGACAGCACCAACGAGCTGTTTTTGCGCAGACTCGGCATCAACAATTTCGACATCTGCTTTGTGACTATCAGCAACGATTTTCAAAGCTCTCTGGAGACCACCTACCTCCTCAAGGAGCTGGGCGCGAAGTTTGTTGTTGCCCGCGCAGAGCGCGACGGTCAGGAGCGGTTTCTTTTGCGCAACGGCGCGGACAGGGTGGTTTATCCCGAAAAGCAGATCGCGAAATGGGCGGCGATCCGCTACAGCTCCGACCATATCATCGACTATATCGAGCTTGACGAAAGACATTCGCTCTATGAGGTCGCCGTTCCCGACGAATGGATCGGGAAAAGCATCATCCAGCTCGACGTCAGACGCAGACACAACCTGACGATCATCGGGATCAAGCAGGACGACGTCATGAATTTTATGATAAAGCCCAATACGGTGCTGACAAAGGATATGACCCTGTTGGTGCTGGGCGAATACAAGGCGCTGCAGAAGTGCTTCCGCTTCTGAGTCAGGCGTCACGGCGCGACGCGCGGACGAAAGCCAAAGCGCCAAGCTTAATCAAAAAGCATTTTACTCATCAAGGATTATGAACGATACATTTATGAGGGTGCGTTTATGAATATCATCATTGTAGGATGCGGCAGAGTAGGCCGCTCCATCGCGGAACAGTTGAACATGGAGGGTCACTCCATCACCGTGATCGATGAAAAATACGAGGCGCTCGAGCACATTGCCGACACCCAGAATGTCATGGCGATCCAGGGCAACGGCGCGACCTACAGCGTTCTGCGCGAGGCGGAGATCGGCTCCTGCGATCTGCTGATCGCCGTCACCGCCGCCGACGAGCTGAACCTGTACACCTGCCTGCTTGCAAAGAACGCCGGCGTCAAGTCGACGATCGCGCGTGTGCGTAACCCCGAGTATATCAGCGACGTCGAGGTCGTCAAGGACGATCTGAAGCTGTCCCTGGCGATCAATCCCGAGTTCACCTGCGCGAGCGAGATCTCCCGTCTGGTCAAGTTCCCCGGCGCTGTGAAGATCAGCTCCTTTGCCAAGGGGATGGTAGATTTCATCAAGATCCGCCTGACCGACCAAACCCCGATCTCCGGCAAGCGCGTCGCAGACTGCGCTTCACTGCTCAAAGGCAACGTTCGCATCGTCTTTGTCGAGCGAAACGGTGAGGTCTATATCCCTAACGGTGACTTTGTCATGCACGCGAACGACATGGTATCGTTCGTCGCTCCCTCCGGAGCTGCGGCTAAGCTCTTAAAGTTGCTCGGCACGATCTCCAACAAAGGACGTTCCGTCTTCATCCTCGGCGGCAGCAAGATCGGTTTTTATCTTGCCAAGATCCTGCATGAAGCGGGTGTTTCTGTGAAGATCATCGAGAAAAACCCCCGTCGCTGTGAGGAGCTTTCCGAGGATCTCAACGGTGTGATGATCATCAACGCCGACGCGATGGATGAAGATCTGCTTTTGTCCGAGCATATCGACCGTGCCGACGGCGTGGTATGCTTGATGGACACCGATGAAGAGAACCTGCTCGCCTCGCTGTATGTCAAACAGGTCAACGAAAGAGCGAAGGTCGTCACCGAGCTCGGCAACTTGAAGTTTTCCTCCGTCGTCGATACCCTTCCCCTCGACAGCGTCATCCGACCCAAGCAGCTCACCGGCGAGTACATCGTTCGTTATGTCCGCGGTATGCAGAACACCGTCGGCAACAACGTCGAAACCATGTACAAGGTCAACTCCGATCGCGCCGAAGCGCTCGAGTTCATCGTACGCGAGCGCAGCGCCGTCGTATCCGTGCCTCTGTCCAGACTGAATTTGAAGAACGATCTCCAGATCGTCTGTATCAGCCGCGGCGGCAGATTGATCATGCCCGGCGGTAACGATACCATCGAGATGGGCGACAGGGTCATCGTCGTCACCAAGCACAAAGGTCTTTCCGACCTGCGCGATATATTAAGATAGCTTGATCTGCGCTCACGGCATGGCTGTGGGCGCACAATTGTGAATATTCTCAAGATTGATACGGAGTTTGTCATGAACAAAAAGCTGATAGTCTATATACTGGGATGGGTATTGCTGATCGAGGGCGCTGCGATGCAGTTATCTACGGTCGTCGGTCTGATCCATCACGAATGGGAGTTTGCGGAGTACTTCCTGTTCATCGGTTTGATCCTGATCGCGTTGGGCGTCTTGCTGGTGATCAAAAAGCCGCAGAGCAACGTGATGTATCTCAAGGATGGCTTTGCCTGCACCGCGTTGTCGTGGGTCGTTCTTTCCGTAGCCGGCTGCCTGCCGCTGTGGATCTCCCGCACGATCCCTCATTTTATCGATGCGGTGTTTGAGACGGTCTCCGGCTTTACGACCACCGGAGCGACCATCTTGGTCGAGATCGAGCACCTGCCGCGCTGTATGCTGTTCTGGCGCAGCTTTTCCCATTTCTTAGGCGGCATGGGTGTCGTCGTGTTCCTGCTCGCGATCATCCCCCGACTGGGCGGTAACCAGAGCATCAATTTGATGAAAGCAGAGTCCACCGGTCCTTCCGTCAGCAAGAGCATGCCTAAGCTCCGTAACTACGCCGCCCTGCTCTACGGTATCTACGGCGGCTTGACCCTTCTCGAGTGTATCCTGCTGCTGTGCGGCGGTATGAATATCTTTGACGCCGTAACCACCTCTTTCTCTACGGCAGGCACCGGCGGCTTTATGGTCTACAACGATTCTATGGCGCGATTCAGCCCCTATTTGCAAACCGTCGTAGCGGTATTCATGATGCTCTTCGGCGTGAATTTCTATATCTACATCGTGCTTCTCATGCGCCGCTTCAAGCTGGCGGTGAAGAACGAAGAACTCTGGGTCTATCTCGGCATCACGGTCGGAGCGACCGTCATCATCGCCCTCGATCTGGTGATGAACCGCATGTACAGCGGCGATGTATCCCGCTCATTCCTCCAGAGCTTTTTCTACATCACCTCTGTCGGTTCTTCAACCGGTATGGCGATCACCGACGTCAACCAATGGCCGGAGCTTTCCAAGGCGATCGTCTTGATCGTCACCTGTATCGGCGCGTGTGCGGGTTCGACCGGCGGCGGTTTCAAGGTTTCCCGACTGCTGATCCTATTGAAGGGCGTGCGTAAGGAATTCGCGCTGATTCTCCATCCGCGCACCGTTCGCACCGTGAAGATGGACAGCAAAAAGATCACCCACGAGGTCACGCGTTCTGTCAGCGTGTATTTCGCGATCTACATGGCGATCATCATCGTGACTACGATCTTGATCTCGATCAACGGTTTTGATTTTACCACCAGCCTTACCAGCGTCCTCGCGACCTTGAACAACACCGGTCCCGGTATGAACGTCGTCGGTTCCACCGGCAACTATGCCGGCTTCAGCTTTTTTTCCAAGATCGTATTCTGCTTCAATATGCTGGCAGGTCGACTGGAGCTGTACCCGTTCCTGTTGATCTTCATCCCCTCTGCGTGGAAAAGGAGCTGACATGAGTGTTGTTTTGATCACGGGAGCCTCACGCGGCATCGGCGCGGCATGTGCCCGCGCATTTGCGCAAGCAGGCTTCAACGTAGCGGTGAACTACAACCGCAGTAAAGAAAATGCAGAATCCTTGGCGCGGGAGCTGAGAGACCTCGGCGTGAGCGCCGTCGCCGTGCAGGCGGATGTTTCCGACAGCGCTTCAGTCCGGGGAATGTTTGATTATGTCAAAGCGAACCTCGGCTCGGTCGATGTTCTCGTCAACAACGCCGGTATCTCCCGTGTCGGGCTTCTGACCGAGATGACGGACGGCGATTGGGATACGCTGCTCCATACGAACCTTAGCTCCGTGTTCTATTGCTGCAAAGCCGCCTTACCCGATATGATCCGCGCCCACAGCGGCGTGATCGTGAACGTCGCCTCTATGTGGGGCGAGGTCGGCGCATCCTGCGAAGCGGCTTATTCCGCCTCAAAAGCCGGTGTGATCGGACTGACCAAGGCGCTTGCAAAGGAGGTCGGACCCTCCGGCATCCGCGTCAACGCGGTATCTCCCGGTGTGGTCATGACCGATATGATGAAAGGCTTTTCCGCGGAAGATGTCGCTGCGTTGCGGGACGAAACACCGCTGATGACCCTCGGTACGCCCGAGGATATCGCCGAAGCCGTGCTGTATCTTTCGTCCGACAAAGCCCGTTTCATCACGGGACAGGTGCTTTCCGTCAACGGCGGTATGGTGATATGAAGCGGCTTTTGATATGGACGGCGGTATTACTGCTGCTGTTTCCCGCGGCAGACTTTTCCGCCGCCGAAACCTTCTATATCGCCTACACGCCGCGATCCGCGAACAGCTCCGTTTTTTATATCGACGTGTTTTGTGAACGTGAGGTCACCGCGGCGGTGTTCGATCTGAGCTTTGACAGCGATAGGACAGCTTACTATGCTGTGTCCGCCGCGGAGAAAACGACGACTGTCCGCGAGTGTGAGCAGAGCGGCAGGGTCACCGTTGCTTTCGCCGATAGCAGTCCCGTCAGCGGACATCTGTGCCGCCTATCGTTCAAAGCGCTGCAAGCAGGTTCCGTGACCTTTACCCTGCACATGGAACAGGCGGCTGACGCCGAGAGAATGAAGCTGCCCGCCTTTGACGACTATACGCTGACCGTCAAGCTCGGAAAGGACGATGTCGTGTCAGACGGCGCGATCACCCATTCCGACGGCAAAGTCACTGCGACCGGCTCGAAAAGCGGCGAAAAATCCTCGCTGGAGCGGGATGATTCCGATGCTGACAGCGTCCCGAGCGGTTTCTTCGATTTGCGTCAAAACGATCCGCACAGATGGATCTTGATCGGCGCGGGCGGAGTGATCCTGATCGCCGCGCTCATCGGAGCGGGTATATTGCTCGGCAGAAGAACGGCGGCGAAGAAACCGGCTGAAAAAGCAGAAGATCCGCCACCCTCGGAAATACCGGATGACGGATCAGATGATACTAAGTAGCAATAAAACAGAATAAAAAATCACTCCCTGTGTCTTAGCACAGGGAGCTTGTTGTTTTACGATCTTTTTGTTTTGTTGACAGCCTCGATGATCTTGACGACGATCGGGCTGAGGACCATGTTGACGCCCAGCTCGATGAGGAAGTTCACGCCTGTCAGACCCATGATGATGTAGGTCAGCAGATCGGAGCCGCCTGCCCAGCCTGCCAGCGTTTCTCTGAAGAACAGCAGCATACCGATGATAAAGATACCGGTGTTGGCGATGGGGGAGACCAGCGCCGCGATGATCACGCCGAGAAGCTGATTCTTCGGAGCGATCAGCTGATACATCAGACCGGCCAAAAAGCCTGCCGCAGTACCTTTGAGCATACACATGACGACGCACATAAAGGGATTCGCCGACCATACCATGAAGCCGCCCGGATCTCCTCCGGTGATGCACATGATGACGACCACCACGCTGAACACAGCGCCCAGATACGCGCCTGCGCCCTTACCGTACATTGCCGCACCGACAACGATCGGGATCAACGCGAGGGTGATCGAGAACGGGCCGAAGTGGATGAAGGTGGTGAATATCTGCAGCACGATGATGATGGCTGTCAAAATTCCCAGACCCGTCAGCCTGTACACATTGGTTTTCTTGCTTGTGTTTGACATAAAAATAACCTCCTGCTGCCTCTTCGGCTATACCGAATGAAGCGCAATATTTATGGTTAACGGTTAACAGAGAACGGTTAACGGTGAAGGGAGGGCTGCGCCCTCACTTGATTAATAAAATATAATCTAAAACGCGAAGCGTTTCCCACAACCATTCACCATTCACTCTTCACCATTCACCTTTCTTGTTCCTTTCATAGATCCGGCACAGACCGTTGAGGATCAGGTTCTCATGGATCTCGATCTCATGATCACAGTACTTGATGATCGTTTTGGCAAGACCGCCGGTCGCGATCACATGGCATTTTTGACCGATCTCCTTCTCGATCCTGTCGATCATCCCGTCGATCATGCACACGGTGCCCCAGACCACGCCTGCGCGAATACTTTTGTCGGTGTTTTTACCGATGACGGACGAGGGGGCGGTGAACGATACGTCCTGCAGCAGCGCCGTGTTTTTCGTCAGCGCTTCCAACGATACCGACACACCCGGCGCGATCGGACATCCGATCATGTTGCCGTGTTGGTCGATCACGCACCATACGGTAGCCGTGCCCATGCTGATGACGATCATCGGCGGCTTGTTATAAGCGTTTGCGCCCACGCAGGCGCATACCAGATCCGCGCCCAGCGTAGAGGGATCGTCGATACAGATGTTCAGCCCTGTTTTGACGCCCGGGCCGACGATCAGAGATTCCACGCCGAGGATATCGCGCACAGCGTCCTCGATACGTGTGGTGATGAGCGGAACGACTGAGCTGATGATACAGCCGGAAAAATCATCACGATGGATGCCCATCACGCGTATCAGCGAGTAGAGCTCCACCCCGTATTCATCGGCGGTTTTCGCTTTGTTACAGGAGATGGTCAGCGTACGGATCAACTTCCTTTGGTTGAAGATCCCGAACTTGATATTGGTATTTCCGATGTCTGCGGTCAACAGCATATACATTTCGCTCCTTTCCGATGTGGATTGTATCACATTTTTTAGGTAGTTTCAATATAAATGACCTAATTTCGGCTTTTTTCACATAATGAAAAATATATCGAATTGATTGTGGTAAAATATTTCCGTATGTGAGGGCGATACTAATACTGATACCTAATTTTAAACAGACTTTCTTTACGGCTTGATTTCGGCAATACTTCGTTGTCGGTCTTGCGAAAATCATCCTCTTAAAATCTATGTCCGCTGTTAATGAGGTATCAGCATAAGATCATATCGTCCGTCAGATTATGCAAGTTTGGGGAGGCATAAGGATGAATCAGGCAGAGAAGAGAAATCTGGAGATTCTCGCGTGCAAGGCGAGGATGGGTGCCATCATCGGTACATTCCATGCGAAATCAGGACATCCCGGCGGCTCTTTGTCGGCGGCGGATATGTTCACTTATTTGTATTTCAAAGAGATGAACGTTGACCCGCAGAACCCTCAGTGGGCTGACAGAGACCGTTTTGTTTTATCAAAGGGTCATTGTTGCCCCAGCCTTTACGCTGTTTTGGCGCTGAAAGGTTATTTTGACTGGAAAGAGCTCGAAGTACTCCGCCACGTCGGCGCGATGCTGCAGGGACATCCCGATATGAAGGGTACCCCCGGCGTCGATATGAGCTCCGGCTCGCTCGGCCAGGGCGTTTCCGCTGCGTGCGGCATGGCGCTCGCAGCGAAGATCGATAACAAAGATTACCGCGTCTATACCGTGCTCGGCGACGGCGAGTGCGAAGAGGGCGAGGTCTGGGAGGCGGCGATGTTCGCCGGTCATCACGATCTCGACAACCTCACCGTGATCGTAGACTGCAACGGTCTGCAGATCGACGGTACCACCGAAGAGGTCGGCGGCGTAGAGCCTCTCGACACCAAGTTCGAGTCCTTCGGTTTTGACACCGTGATCATCGACGGTCACGATTTTGACGCGATCGAGGGCGCTCTCCAACAGGCGAAAGCGTCCTCAAAGCCTTTCGCGATTATCATGAAGACCGTCAAGGGCAAGGGCGTTTCCTTTATGGAGAACCAGGTCGGCTGGCACGGCAAGGCGTGCAACCCCGACGAATTCAAGGTAGCGATGGCTGAGCTGGAAGCGCAGCTCGCAGAACTGGAGGCGTAATCATGGCTGAGATCATTACCAAGGCTACTCGCGTGAGCTTCGGCGAAGCGCTGAGCGAAATGGCTGAGACCCGTTCCGATATCATCGTGCTGGACGCCGACCTTGCGGCGGCGACCAACACTGCGATCTTCAAGAAAGCCCATCCCGACCGATTCTTCGACTGCGGCATCGCCGAGGCGAACATGGTCGGCGTTGCGGCAGGCTTAGCGGCATGCGGCAAGACTCCCGTAGCGGCTTCATTTGCGATGTTTGCGACAGGACGCGCGTTCGAACAGATCCGCAACTCTGTCGCCTATCCTAACTTGAACGTCAAGATCGCAGGCTCCCATGCCGGCATCTCCACCGGTGAGGACGGCGCGACCCACCAGTGCCTCGAGGATATCGGTATCATGCGTACCATCCCCGGCATGGTCGTCTTGAACCCTGCCGATCACTGGGAGATGAAAGCGGCTACCAAGGCTGCGATCGAGTACCAGGGCCCCGTCTATATCCGTCTGGGCAGACTGGCTGTTGACAGCTTCAACGATCCCGAGACCTACGAGTTCGAGCTGGGCAAGGGCATCACCCTGCGCGACGGCGCCGATATCACCGTCATCGCGACCGGTCTGTGCGTTCTCGAGAGCTTGAAGGCAGTCGATGAACTCAGAAAAGAGGGCAAGAGCGTTCGCCTGATTAACATCCATACCATCAAGCCCATTGACCGTGAGTTGGTTATCAAGGCGGCAAAAGAAACCGGCCGTATCATCACCGTCGAAGAGCACAACGTCATCGGCGGCCTCGGCGATGCGGTCTGCGAGGTCACTTCCGCAGAGTGTCCCGTTCCGGTTCGCCGTATCGGCGTCTACGACCAGTTCGGCTATTCCGGTCCCGCTAAGGAGCTGCTCGATATCTTCGGCTTGACCGCTCCCAACATCAAGAAGGTCATCCTCGAAGAACTGGACAAGAAATAATCCGTAAACCCGCCGTCAAAGGCGGGTTTCTTTATCAAAGGACTCATCACCATGAACATTCTTATCATCGCGACAGGCGGCACGATCGGCAGCTCCTTCGACGGCGAGTGCGTCAACGTCCGCACCGACGGCAGAAGCGAAGTGATCGACCGCTATCTTTCGACGCACCCCGATATACGATTTGATATCCGACATCCGCTGAACATCCTCAGCGAGCGCATTACCGCCGACGATTTCAACGCCTTGGCAAAAGCTCTCTATGAAGTCGAGCTTTCTGCCTATGACGGCGTGATCCTTACCCTCGGCAGCGACAGTCTTGCCTATATCTCTTCGTTTGTCGGACTGCTGTTCGGCAACAAGCATGATATTCCGATCATGCTTGTCGCCGCTAACAAGATCCTCTCCGCGCCCGACAGCAACGGTTACGAAAACTTCTGTTGTGCCGTCGAACTGATCAAGAGGGGAACCCGGGGAGCGTATGTGCCCTACCGTAACAGCGACGGCGTGATGTACGTCCACACAGCGACCGATCTGCGTCAAGCGGATCTGTCCGAAGATTTTTACAGTCTGCACGGCGCGTACGCGACCTATGACGGAACACTTCATCCTCTTCGCTCTCCGATTTTTCACACCGTTCCCGATTGCTTTTCAGCCGATGATCCGCCTAAGATCTCCGATAACGTCCTACTGCTCCACCCGTATCCTATGCAGGACTATTCCGCTCTCAGCACATGCGGCAAAAAGGCTGTCCTCCATACCCTTTACCACAGCGCTACCCTCGACAGCACGAGCGCGCTCGCTTTTCTGGATTCCTTAGGCAGCGTACCTTTCTATATTGCCACTCTCCGCGGCGGGCAAAAGCCCTACGCGACCACCAAAGAGATCATCGAAGCCGGAGCGATCCCCCTTTGCGGCATCTCTCCCGAGTGCGCCTATATGAAGCTGCTTTTAGCCTGCGCGCAGGAGAAGATGAGCATCAAAACGTTTATGGAGGCAGACCGATGAAGAAACTCGCTGTTATATTCGTACTGATCGCGGGAACGCTCTGGGGCTGTATCGGCATCTTCGTGCGCCATTATACCGCGCTGGGGCTCAGCTCCATGCAGACAGTCACCATCCGCATGACGATCGCGGCGATCCTCTTCGCGCTGTTTGTGCTGATATATCAACCAAAGCGCTACAAGATCCGCTTGAAGGATCTCTGGATCTTCCTCGGTTCGGGCGTGATCAGCGTCGGCTTCTTTACCTATTGCTACTTTACCTCGATCGAGCTGAGCTCCCTGTCGGTTGCGGCGGTACTTCTCTATACCGCGCCGGCGTTTGTCATGCTGTTCTCGCTGATCTTTTTCAAAGAGCGCATGACGATCCCCAAGTCGATCTCTTTGGCCCTCGCCGTGCTCGGTTGCGCGATGACCACCGGTGTGATCGGCGGACGTCTGAACGTCACCCTCGCGGGATTCCTCTTCGGGCTCGGATCGGGGATCTGCTACGCGCTCTATTCCATCTTCTCTCGATTCGCCTTGAACCGCGGTTATGAGCCGTTCACCATCACCCTCTATACCTTTTTGTTCGCGGCGATCTTTTCACTCCTTGCGACCGACGTCCGCCCTGTCTTGCATATCGTCACCGCCGATCTCGGCAGCATCGGTTATGCTGTACTTTTCGCGATGGTATCGTGTATCTTGCCCTATGTGTTCTATACGCTGGGCCTGAAGCACATCGCGTCGTCCACCGCCTCGATCATCGCGACGGTCGAGCCTGTGGTCGCGACCGTCATCGGCGCGGTCGTTTTCTCCGAACCCCTCGCGATCCCCTTCGGCTATCTCGGCGTCGCGCTGGTGTTTCTGTCCGTCGTTCTGATCAACATCAAATTCCCCGGCAAAAAGCCTTCCCGTTGAGGAAGGCTTTTATATTGCGTAGATATTCAGATCCCAGCATGGGATATACGGATGTTTTCTGAGATAGATCTTGTATTCGGAAGCGATCTCATGGAGTTGCAAAATCAGTTCAAAAAAATCCTCCGTCCGATGATAGGCGGCGAGGTTCAGCTTCGGCTTCAGCTCTCTGAGCGTCCGCTGCGCGCCCCTTAACATCGCGCTCTCCATCCCCTCGATGTCGATCTTGATATAGGTGGGGGAGCAGTCGATCTCATCCACTGTCGTGACGGGTATCTCGATCCCGTTTGTATCGTTCAGCGTCGGCATGCGCCCTGCCTTTTTGCTGATGAACATCGTCCCGACTTTCTCGCCGATCCCTGCGTTCACAGCGACCGCACTTTTGATATCTTTTAAGTGTTCCGACAGCTTTTTATAATTTTTCGGATTAGGCTCCACGGCAGTTATCCTTTGATATCCGTCCGAATATCTCAGAAACTCGTCTACCGTATCTCCTCGGTATGCTCCGAGGTCAAGGTAGCGTTCGTCGTGCAGCTTCAAGATATTGCGAAAGACCTCGTCCTTTTCGCTCTCCATCGCCTTGAGATATTCGAGCCGCCCCGTATAGTAGAACCGAAAAGCGTTTTGAAATACTTTTCGAGATCGCTCATCCGCTAATAAGTCATATGCGCTTTCGATATCCCCTCGATATCGTTCAACGAACCCGTCATCCATCAGCACATCGCCGACAACGGGCACATTCGGCGCCAGCACGGTATGCTGATCCGCAACCTCATAGATATGTCCCATCACATCGGGCAGCGAGCTGCCGAAGCACAGCGCGATCACAAAGTCTCCGTATTCCTTTTCAAAGTCGCTCTGCTTTTTTACGGTGAACCCGCGGTACTCTTGATAGCGGCAAAAGTCGTCGCTCGCCATCACCCCCGCGGCTTTGATGCCGTATTTTTTGAACGCGTCCAGCACCTTGTCGGCGCCGTTGCCCATCCCGTACAGGACGATCGGTTTTGGTGTATTTTTCAGCGCGTCCCACACATTGGGATCGCCGCGTCTTATCCATTCCATCATGTTTTTCCTCTTATCTGCCGCCCTTATCCGTGCTGAAGGTCAGCTCCTTGCCGTCGGTGCTTGCGACGATCGTCCCCATCGTGTCGGTGCGAAGGATCTCGCATCCTATCTCTTCCAGTTTTTGCAAGGTTTCCTTATGCGGATGCCCGTAATCATTCTTTTCTCCGCAGGAGATGATCGCATACGACGGCTCCACCGCGCTGAGGAATTCCGGTGTACACGCGTTGATTGATCCGTGATGACCGCATTTGAGCACATCCGCTTTCAGTTGAGCTTTTGCCGCGATCATCTCTTCTTCGCTTTCTTTTTCCGCATCACCCGTCAGCATAAAGCTGATCTCGCCGCAGTCGACCCTCGTCACGACCGAGTAATTGTTGTAGTTCTCATATCCGCTCGAATTCGGGGCGAGTATCGTCAGCGTAGCCTCTCCAAAGCGGTAGGTATCCCCGACACAAGCGTCAAGATAGTTGATACCTAGCGTGTCCACCGCCTTGAGCAGCTTGATCCAAGAGAAGGTGTCGCAGTCCGTTTCCACGGTGATGAAGTTTTCGGTATCGACCTTGTTGATCACCGTCCTCATCCCGCCGAAGTGATCGTAGTGCGGATGGGTCACGACAGCATATTTCAGCCTGTCCGCGCCCTGCTTTTTGATGTAGCTTACTACCTTTTCAGCGTAGTCCAACTCCCCGGCGTCGATGAGGACGAAATCGCCGTTCGATTCCAGCAGCGTCGCATCCCCTTGCCCGACGTCGATGAAGTGGACGCGCAGCTTTGCGTCGTCATCGTATCGTTTTGCGCCGAAAAACTCACAGCCGGTCGCAAAAACCAGCGCCGCGACCGCAAGTATCAAGCATAGCCATCGTTTCATAAAATCACCTTTATTGATTAACTATACTATAACCCGAACCCTGTTTCAAGATAAAATTTGACTATTCGGATAAAATATGGTAATATAAAAACAATAAATCCTATGTAAGGAAACCTATGAGGTGGACTATGGCAGCCAACTATAAAGGAAAATATGAGATCGTCACGGCGGACGAGAACCTCCCCGGCAAGGTCATGCTGTATGAGAAGCCCGGCCGCGATTGCTATACTAACAAGCATTGGCACAAGAATCTCGAGATCGACTATATCATCCGCGGCTGTATGTGGACGAATCTGGGCGGCGTCGACCGCGACCTCTACGGCGGCGATTATATCCTGATCAACTCCGAGTCTGTTCACCAGACCTGCGGCAAAGAGCCCGACGAGCCCGTAAAGTATCTTGTCGTGTTGTTTTCTTATAACTATATCAAGTCCTATTTCCCCGACTTTGACCTGTACGAGATCGATGTGGACAAAAACGAACAGACCCGCGCGCGTGTCCGCGATTTGTTGAAGGCGATCGTCTTCGAAGCCGAGAATCCCTCCGAGTTTTCGAAGCTCAAGATCTCCTGCGCGATGGCACAGATCCTCATGCACCTGTTTACCAAGTGCCGCGTCAAGCGCGATGTCGATCCCGACAGCCTGCCTCCCGAGGGAGCGCCCGATTATATCGCCAAGGCGATCGCCTATATCAAGGACAATTACCGTGAGAAGATCTCGCTCGAGGACATCTCGTCCTTCGTCGGCTTGACCCCGACCTATTTCTCGCGCTATTTCAGCGCCACGACTGAGAAAACCTTCAAAAACTATCTGAACATGGTACGTTTGGAAAACACTTTGATCGATATCCAGCAGAACGGTATGAGCGAGACTCGCGCCGCGCTGGAAAACGGTTTTCCGAGTGTCAAATCCTTTATCGCGGTGTTCAAGAGCGTCTACGGCTGCGCGCCCAGCGAGTACGTCAAGATCTATCAGGAAGAAGCGCCGATCTCCGAGATCCGCAAAGCATAAAACATCGAAAGAAAACGGCTGTCAGCAATTGACAGCCGTTCGCTGTTCTCAGCGCTTGCGCCGGAGAAACTTATTAATAGTTTTCGCGAGGGCTTTAGCCCGCGGCTATCTCAACTCGATTCCTCCTGCAATTCCGCCCAGAGATCATACAGCTCCTCAAGCTGCTTTTGCTTTTCCTCCAGCTGAGACGACAGCGCCATGAGCTTTTCATAGTCGCTCTGCACTTCTTCATCGCTCAGCTGTGTCTGCATTTCTTCGACAGCCGTTTCCAGCTCTTCGATCTGAGCTTCGGTTTTCGCAAGCTTTGTTTTACGTTTACGTTCCTCACTCTGTTTGAGCTTTTTGAGCTGCCAGTCGTTGAGGGACTTTTCTTTTTTTGCGGGAGCTTCATCCGTCTCGACGGGGGAGGGCTGCGTCGAGATCCTCTCGAGGTAATTGTCATAGTTGCCCAGGTATTCGGTCATCCCGTCCTTGCCCATCACCAGAACGCGGTCAGCGAGCTTGTTGATGAAGTAGCGGTCGTGGCTGATGATCAGCAGCGTCCCCTCATATTCCTTCAAGGTGTCCTCCAACGCCTCGCGGGAGCCGGCGTCCAGGTGATTGGTCGGCTCGTCGAGCAGCAGCAGGTTACATCCTCCCAGCATCAGCTTTAGGAGCGATACCCTCGCTCTCTCTCCGCCGCTCATCGCCGAAAGCGGCTTGTACACCTCATCGCCCTTGAAGAGAAAGGCGGCGAGCGATGATCGGATATGTGTTTCCGTCATGCGCGGATAGGTGTTCCATATCTCGTCGATCGCGGTGTTGTTGAGATTCAGATTCTCCTGCATCTGGTCAAAGTAACCGACGTCCACCATCGCGCCGTATTCGTATTCGCCGCTGTCGGGACGCATTTTTCCGTTCAGGATACGGAACAGCGTCGTTTTGCCGCATCCGTTATCGCCGAGGATAAAGACGCGTTCTCCCTTGGTGATGTGCAGATCGACATTTCGGAACAGCCGTTTGTCGCCGAATGCCTTCGAGAGATCCTTTGCCATGAGCACATCGTTGCCGCTTTCATGCCGCGGCGTAAAGGTCATGCGGATGTTTTCGAGGTTGCCGTCCGGTTCCACCATATCCGCCTTGATCCTGTCGATCTCCTTTTGCTTAGAGGCGGCGGTGCGGATGTTTCGTTCACGGTTCCAGCGTTTTTGCTGTTCGATGATCCCCTCGATCCGCTTGATCTCCTTGATATCATTTTGATATTTATTCTCCAGCGCTTTTTCATACGCCTGTTTTTTTCTGATGAATTCCGAGTACGCGCCCTTGTAGGTCATACATTTGCCGTGTTCGATCTCAACGGTCTTGTTGGTGACCGCGTCGAGAAAGTAACGGTCGTGGCTGATGATGATCATCGCGCCCTTGAAGTCGCGCAAAAATCCTTCCAGCCACGCTACCGACGCGATGTCGAGGTGGTTGGTCGGCTCGTCGAGCAACAGCAGATCGCTGCCCGAGAGCAGGAGCTTCAACAAACTCAGCTTTGACCGTTGACCGCCCGATAACGCCGCTGTCGGCATCCCGAATTCTTCTTTGCGAAATCCCAGCCCGATGAGCGCCGCTCCGGTGCGGCTTTTGTAGGTCAAGCCTCCCTCGCGCTCAAAGCGCTCGATCAGCTCCGTTTGCCGCGCGATCAGCTCTGTCAGATCCCCCGAGCTGTGTTCGATGGTCACAGTGATCTTCTCGATCTCCCGCTCCATCTGCATAAGCTCCGCAAAGACAGATTCCAACTCGTCATAGATACTGCGGTTGCCCTGCGAACAGGCGTGCTGCTCCATGTAGCCGATCTTGAGCCCACGTTCACTCGCGACAACGCCCTGTGTCGGCTCGAGCTCTCCGCTGATGATCTTGAACAGGGTGGTTTTGCCTACGCCGTTCCTGCCGATCAGCCCGACCTTATCTCTGCTTTCTACCTCAAAGCTCATATCCTCGAACAGCGTCCGTTCTCCGAACGCCATCGAGAGCTTGCTCAGCGACAGTACAGCCATCTCTCCGCCCCTTTCTTTCGAGCTCATTCCATCCCTACTATTCTACTCCAAAACCGCGAAAAGAGCAAGACCTTTTGATCCGATGAAAAATTCGGTTGATCCGATGAAAAATTCGGTAACAAACGCGAGGGCGGTTTTTCATGCAAAACTTTTCTCAAAATGCAAGAATACCCATTTTGGAAATTTCTATTGTCAATATTTGCCGATTATGCTACAATATGACTTAACCGCTTTAAAGCGTATCAGTAATCAACTATGAGGAGTAGAACAATGGAAAAACGTAGTTCCTTCTCGGGCTCTATCGGATTTGTACTGGCTGCCGCGGGCAGCGCGGTAGGTCTGGGAAACATCTGGAGATTTCCGTATCTTGCGGCGAAGGACGGCGGCGGACTGTTCCTCGTCATCTACATTATTCTGGCTTTGACCTTCGGCTTTACGCTGCTGGTGACCGAGGTCTCCATCGGCCGCAAGACCAAGCAGAGTTGCTTGACAGCCTACGGAAAGCTCCATAAGAAGTGGGGATGGCTCGGCGGATTGGCGAGCATCGTTCCCTTTATCATCATGCCGTACTACTGTGTGATCGGCGGCTGGGTCTTGAAGTACGCGCTGGTCTTCATCACCGGACAGGGCGGCGCTGCTGCGAGTGACGATTTCTTTACTCAGTTCATCACCGGCTATGCCGAGCCGATCGTCTATAATTTTGTCTTTCTTTTGATGACCGCGATCGTCATCTTCCGCGGCGTCAACAAGGGTATCGAGGCGCTGTCCAAGGTGCTCATGCCCATCCTTTTCGTCTTGATCATCGGTATCGCGATCTATTCGCTGACGCTGACCGGCTCCGAAGAGAGCGGCGGCAGAACCGGTATCCAGGGACTCAGCATCTACTTGATCCCGAACTTTGACGGCGTCGGTGTACGCGACGTCTTGATGACCGTTATGGACGCGATGGGACAGCTGTTCTACAGCATCAGCGTCGCGATGGGCATCATGGTCACCTACGGCTCCTATTTCAAGAACGAGGATAACCTGCTCCGTTCCGTCAACCAGATCGAGATCTTCGATACCGTCGTAGCCTTCCTCGCGGGCGTCATGATCATCCCGGCGGTCTACGTTTTCCTCGGTCAAGAGGGCCTTTCCAGCGCGGGTCCCGGACTGGTCTTTGTCGCTATGCCCAAGATCTTCGCCCAGATGGGTGTTGCCGGCAACATCTTCGGCGCCATCTTCTTCATCATGGTGCTGTTTGCCGCGCTGACAAGCTGCATTTCCATCATGGAGGCTGTCTGTTCCGGTATGATCGACAAGGGTATGTCGCGTAAGAAAGCGACCGTCACCGAGGGTATCATCGCTCTGGTGCTCAGCACCGTCGTATGCCTCGGATACAACGCGTTCTATTTCGAGTTCAAGCTCCCGAACGGCGCGATCGGTCAGATCCTCGATATCATGGACTACCTGTCCAACAATATCCTGATGCCCGTGCTCGCGATCGGAACCTGTATCCTGATCGGCTGGGTCGTCAAGCCCAAGACCGTTATCGAAGAAGCCACCCGCAACGGCGAACGCTTCGGCAGAAAGTGGCTCTATACCGCGATGGTCAAGGTCGTCGCGCCGATCATGCTGGTAGTTCTCCTGCTCGGCTCACTCGGCATCTATTAAACCGTTGCGGCGAGCGCAAGCGATATAGCGATCTCAACCCAAATGCCTGTTCCGTAGGGAGCAGGCATTTTCTGTACATAAAAAATAAAACATTTTATCAAATATACTTGCATAAAATGAATTTATATGCTATAGTTAGTGCAACCAGTATTGAAAGAGGTGTTTTGATGTCTACCGCTATCCGCTATTTTACCAAATCCAAGAAAGGCAACACCGAAAAACTCGCCTCCGCGATTGCCAAGGCGACCGGGCTCAAGGCGCAGGATGTTTCCCATGACCTCAACGCTAAGGTCGATCGTCTGTTCCTTGTCAACGCCATGTACGCCGCTAACATCGACAGCGAGGTCAAGAGCTTCTTATCCCGTAACAAGGACAAGATCGGAGAGGTCGTGAATTTTTCCACCTCCTGTTCCGGCAAGTCGACCTACAGCATGGTCAAGCGTGAGACCGACTCCCTCGGCGTGAAGCTCAGCGACCGTGAGTTCCACTGTGCCGCGTCGTGGATCTTCATCAATAAGGGACTTCCCACACAGGACGATTTCAACCGCGCCGGTGAGTTCGCCAAAAGCATGATGGTCTGAAAAATTCCATTAAAATTCTAATTTGCTTGAATGAAAAAGAGAAGGTAAGGTAAAGACGCTCTCGAAAAGAAAAAGAGCAACAGAGAGAAAAATAGGGGTAGAAAACGAGAGAAAAGTGTGG
>CADAUE010000010.1 GCA_902790985.1 uncultured Ruminococcus sp. | reverse complement strand
GGAGACGCAGACAGGCTGGCGCCTGTCAAGGAGCCCAACAAAGCTATACGAAATATAGCGCAATAGATGATAAAGGTTTTTATTAAGGATTAGTATTATTATAACATTATCCGATGCGCCCGACGTTGGTGTCGGTCGCGAGGTTATCGATCGAGTACAGCACCAGCACACGGTCGATCCCTTCACGCTCGATCAGCTCGGAAACGGGCTGCATATAGTAGCGGAAGTCGACCATGATGATCTCGCTGTAGTGGTCAGACAAAAACGGCACCAGCGAATGAGCGAAGCTGTCTTTGATGACCAACAGCTTTTCATCCGAGGTCGCGTCAGCGTTCTTGATGACCGTATAGGGATGGTTGCCGTCGAGGTAAACGGGGTACTTGTCATCCTCTTCGAGATGGGTATAGTAGAACATATCCCCCTGCTCGGTCGTATCGGCGCCCTCGGTGATGGCAGTCGAAACAGACGCGTCGTTCTTCGGGTTGTCCCAGACCTCCAAGGTATCGGGAGGAGTGAGCCAGAAGCCCGACGAAGAGTAGGTCGTACCGTAGAAATCGGGATAAGAGGTGATCTTGTAATCACTCTGACTCAGCGGCGTATAGCCGAGCGTCTTGCCAAGCTCACGGTACGCGGTGTACGCGCCGTATGCCGTCCAGTGATGGTCGGTCTTGTAGTAGATCTGATCGCCGTCGGCGTAGGCGTTTTGGAAGGTCTCACGGAGATCGACGAAGTTGACGGATCGCAGCGTTTCCCGCATTTTTGCGAACATTTCGTCGTCGCGGTACTCGCGGTGGACAGAGGGCAGGATATCGGTACAGATATAGCCGGTCGACGGCGCGATCATGACGGTGGTGTCGACGGGACAGCTCTCGGCGAATTCTTCGATATAGCCGACGTTGCGCATCAGCCCGCTCATATCCTCGGGGTCGTTGACGAGGTAGTTATCGGCACACTTGTAGATCCCGTTCGAGCCGTTGTTGCCGATGGCGTAGTTATAGTAGGACGCGAAGCCTACCCAGAAGTTGCGTCCCGCGGTCTGATCGGAGAGGAATTTTTCGAAATCCTTGCCGAAGTCGCCCGACATCAGACTTTGGAAGCTGAACGCGGGAGCTTGCTGGAGATAACGCTTCTCGGAGGAGCTGTATTCTTTTTTCGGCAGAACAAGGAACAGTACCATCATCGCGACGATAAAGACGACGAAGACGATCGCCGGCAGGCATTTATATACCCTTTTCATTACAGACCTCCTTTAATTCCTAACTCCCGATTCCTAATTATTTAAAATCTGAAATACAGGAACGGGTTATAGCTCTGGGAAACGAGCAGGGCGGTCGAAATACCCAGCACCGCGATACAGAACGCGGTTTTCAGCGCGGGAGCCGCCTTGGTGTGCTCGATCTTGCGGTAAAGGTTGGTCATCACGGGGGTGGAGGCGAACGCCGCTACCAGCAGCATCGGCAGATAGGACAGCGCGAGAGCGCCCGCGTCCGCGGAGATCACCGTGCCGCCGAAGCCGAACATCGAGGTGATGAACGCGCCCATCTCATTCAGATCGCTGAAATAGAACAGCACCCATCCGAAGATGATGAACAACAGCGCGTAGATATGCTGTACGGCTGAGGGCGCTTTGTCGAGCCACTTCTTCAGCACGAATTTTTCGAGTACCAGCAGCAGCCCGAAGTACAGACCCCAGAAGATGAAGTTGAAGTCGGCGCCGTGCCAAAAGCCCGTCAGGAACCAGACGATCAACAGGTTGAGCATCTGACGCGCAACGCCCTTGCGGTTGCCGCCCAGCGGGATATAGACGTACTCTCTGAACCATGTTCCCAGCGAGATATGCCATCTGCGCCAGAACTCGGTGATACTCTTCGAAATATACGGATAATTGAAGTTTTTGAGGAACTCAAAGCCGAACATGTTGCCCAGACCGCACGCCATATCGGAGTAGCCCGAGAAGTCGAAGTAGATCTGAAAGCTATAGGCGATGATACCGATCCATGAGCCGAGCCAGCCGTTTGGGACTTGGTTCTTCAAGAGGTTGTCCCACAGCGCGCCCATCTGGTTGGCGATCAGTACCTTCTTCGCCAGGCCTACGCAGAAGATACACACGCCCTTGGTGAAGTCGTCGAGCGTTTCTCTGCGGTGATCGAGCTGATAGGCAACGTCCTTATAACGGACGATCGGGCCGGCGATCAGCTGGGGGAACAGCGATACATAGGTGCCGAAGGTGATGATATTCTTCTGCACCGGCGCGTCGCCGCGATAGACGTCGATCGAGTACGACATCGTCTGGAAGGTGTAGAAGGAGATACCGATCGGCAGGGGTATCTTCAAAACAGGGATATTCAAGAACGGCAGGTAGTTGAGGGTTTCGGTGAGAAAACCCGCGTACTTGAAGAAGCCCAGTAAGCTCAGGTTGATGATGACCGAAGCGACAACAAAGCCTTTCGCTTTTTTCTTGTTCGTTTCGCGATATTTGCTGATGAAATAGCCGCAGGTATAGTCTACGATCGTGGAGAAAATCATCAGCGTGACAAAGATCGGCTCCCCCCAACCGTAAAAGATGAGGTTCACGATGAACAGGAGCAGATTGCGCCACTTGCGCGGACAGACATAGTACAGTATCAGCACGATCGGCAGATACATGAACAAAAACAGCAGTGATGAAAATACCATAGTGAACCCCCTTTCGTTTTTATAGGCCCCCCTTTCCTACGGGAGGCTAAAACAAGATGTTTTTCTTAAAATCCTCGCCGCATTTTGGGCAGTGGATACGCTGGACGCCGGTACGCTTTTTCAGCCTTAACTGCGCCTTACAGTAGGGACAGCGCAGATAACGGTGGGTCTTGAAATCCCGGATCTTCATGTACTGTCGTTTAAAAAAATCCGCTACGGCGGTATAGACGCCGATAAAGCGGTTGTTCTCATACATCCGCTTGGTGATGTTGGTCGACAGCGAGCGGAAAATCGCCAGTGCGCCGAGCAGCAGCACGATGATCATCAAGATCGGGCTGCGCGCGAAGATGTTGATGAAGTACAGCACCGCCGCCGAGATCCAAATCAACGTATTCAGTTTATCGTGGCCGTATCTGCCCTGCATGAACTCTGCGGCTTTCTGCAAAAAATTACGCATGCTGTCACCTCGTTTCTTTTGTGAGCGCGAATTCGCGCCGCTTTAACTTTAATATTACCATATGCAAATGGCGTTTTCAAGAAAATAATTCCTGTTGACTATTGAAGTTTCACGAAAGAAGCAGTATACTTTTATGCAGAATGACAAAACAGTGAGGAGTTAGAAGTGAGGAGTGAGGGGTTGATGGTGGGCGTTGCCCACACCCATTTATAATCAAAAGCCGAAAGGCTTTCCCTTAATTCCTCATTCCTAACTCCTAACTTAGCAAAGGTGCTTTATGGAACGATTCAAACAAACCCTGCGCCATGACGCGACGAGGGTCAAACAATATAGCCTGTCCTTTCTCAAATGGACGCTGATCGCTGTCGTGACGGGGGTGATCGGCGGCGTTCTGGGCACGGGCTTTCGCATCGCGATCGGCTACGTCACCGATATCCGACTGGAGAATCCGTGGCTGTGCTATCTGCTGCCCGTGGGCGGCGTCGCGATCGCCTTTTTGTACCGTGTGACAAAGCTCAGCGGTCACGCCGACACCAACCTCATCATCAACTCGGTACGCACGGATGAAAAAGTCCCCATCCTGCTCGCGCCGGTCATCTTTCTGTCCACCGTCATCACCCATCTTTTCGGCGGCTCGGCAGGCAGAGAAGGCGCGGCGTTGCAGCTGGGCGGCTGTATCGGCAGCTTCATCGGCAGGGTCGTTCGACTCGGTGAAAAAGATATGCATATCGCCGTGATGTGCGGCATGAGCGGACTGTTCTCCGCCCTGTTCGGTACGCCGCTGACCGCTACCGTGTTCGCGATGGAGGTCATCTCGGTCGGCATCATCTACTACAGTGCGTTTTTGCCGTGTATCGTATCGGCGCTGTCGGCATTCGCGATGACAAGGGTCTTCGGACTGGAAGGGATCGGCTACTCTCTGGAGAACGTACCGCAGCTGAACCTCGTCAGTATCCTGACCGTCGCGGCGATCGGACTGGCGGCGGCACTTGTCAGCATCGTGTTCTGTCTCATGCTGGAGAAAACCCATCACTATGCCGCAAAATACTTCAAAAACGAGTACCTGCGTACCGCGGTCGGCGGCGCTGTCGTCGCGCTGCTCACGCTCTTGATCGGCACGCGCTACAACGGTATCGGCGCGGCGGTGATCGGGCAGGCGATCGAGGGCGGCACAGCCCTGCCCTATGACTTCATCCTCAAGATGGTCTTTACCGCGCTGACCATCGGCTTCGGCTACAAGGGCGGCGAGATCATCCCCACCTTCTTCATCGGCGCTACGATGGGAGCGACCCTTTCGCCGCTGCTGGGACTTCCGCCGACCTTCGGCGCGGCGATCGGACTGGTCGCGCTGTTCTGCGCCGTGGTCAACTGCCCTATCGCCTCGATCATCCTCTCCATCGAGCTGTTCGGCAGCAAAGGGCTGATCTTCTTTGCCGTAGCGCTGTGTATCAGCTACATGCTGTCCGGCTACTACAGCCTGTACTCGGGTCAGAAGATCATGTACTCCAAACGCAGGGCGAGATACATCAACCGCAACGCGAAATAATCGCATAAACACAACTGCCACCCTCAACAGGATGGCAGTTTTTTATTGGTCATATTGGTCAAATCCGTACGCGAGCGCGTCGGCAGAATGGGCGTCGGACGACAGAACAAACCGTCCGCCGTGTTCCTTGATATACGCCTGTATCTCCGCGCTCGGGTAAGGCGAGGTGCGATATCCGCGTGAGATCGCGCCGGTGTTGATCTCGAACGGTACGCCGTGTTTCAGTAACTCGTCGACCGCCTTTTGCCATGCCGCGATATAGCGCGGATGGGCTGTATCAAAGAGTTCCTCGCGCTCGATGAACTTCGAGATCAAATCAAAGTGTCCGATGATATCGCACGCAGTCATGTTCACAACATCGGCTACGGTAGAAAAATACGCTTCACACAGGGCGTACGGATCGCCGTCAAAATGATCCTTGATCGCGGTGCGGAGTATCTCGGCACTCTCGTCGACGGGGATGTACTCACCGTCGACCGCGATATAATGCACCGAGCCGATGACATAATCAAAGTCGTCGGTCGGGTAGTCGCTGTAATAATCCTGCTCCACGCCGCACAGGACATGGATGCGATCAAAATACTTCGCCCTAAGGTATCTCAGCTCGGCAAGATACCGGGGGATATCCGCCTTTTGCATGCAGTAGCTTGTATCGAAGAAGGTGTAGCTGTGAGCGCTGATACCGACGGTGGAGAGTCCTTTCTCTATTGCTGAGAGGATCATATCTTCAGGCGTGCACGCCCCGTCGCAGTAGACGGTGTGCATGTGCAGATCCTTAGTTATCACCGGTCATCTTCTCCTGTTTGACCTTTTTGTCGATGACATGGCGGGATGCGAGCTCTCTGTGGATATCCTCGAGCGAGATGCCCTGCTCGATCATCAACACCATGACATGGTACGCGAGGTCGGCGATCTCATAGATGGTTTCCTTTTTATCCTCAGCCTTAGCGGCGATGATGACTTCGGTACATTCCTCACCGACTTTCTTGAGGATCTTGTCCAGTCCCTTGTCAAAGAGATAGGTGGTATAGGAGCCCTCCTGCGGGTCGGTCTTACGACCCTTGATCAGCTCGATCAAGCCCTCATACGAGAATTCTTTCAGCTCATCGCTCTCCCATACGGGATTGGTGAAGCACGAGGTGGTGCCGAGGTGACACGCGGGGCCGTCCGGCTCGACCGTCACGACCAGCGCGTCCTTGTCGCAGTCGGCGATGATGCTGACGATATGCTGGTAGTTGCCCGAGGTCTCGCCCTTGAGCCACAGCTCCTGTCGTGAACGGCTCCAAAAACAGGTCAGACCCTTTTCCATAGAGATCTTGAGGCTCTCCTCGTTCATATACGCGACGGTCAGCACCTGCTTTGTGATGCTGTCCACCACCACGGCGGGGATCAGCCCCTTTTCGTCAAATTTCAGTTCATTGATATCGATCATATTGTCCTCCTTATACCCTCGTGGGGATCCCTGCTTTTGCCATCTGAGCTTTCAGATCGGCGATCTTGACCTCGCCGAAGTGGAAGATGGACGCCGCCAATCCCGCGTCGACCTTCGGCAGAGTTTGAAACAGGGTGATGAAATCCTCTATCTTACCCGCTCCGCCCGAGGCGATCACGGGTACGTTCACGGCGTTGCTGACCGCTTCGAGCATTTCTATGTCAAAGCCGCCCTTCACACCGTCGGTATCGATGGAATTGAGCACGACCTCGCCCGCGCCGTTATCGACACAGCGTTTGATCCAGGAGATCGCCTCCATACCGGTGTTCTCACGACCGCCCTTGGCGTAGACGCGGAACACGCCGTCGACTCGCTTGACGTCGGCGGAGATGACGACGCACTGGTCGCCGTAGATCTTCGCGGCTTCATAGATCAGATCGGGGTTGCGGATCGCGCCCGAGTTGACGCTGACCTTATCCGCACCGCATTTGAGGACACGGTCAAAGTCCGCGACGGTGTTGATACCGCCGCCCACGGTGAGCGGGATAAAGACTTTGCTCGCTGTTTCGGTCAAGATATCGGTAAAGAGTGCTCTGCCCTCGGCGGACGCTGTGATATCGTAGAACACAAGCTCATCCGCGCCGCAGGAGCTGTAGTACTGCGCCAGCTCCACGGGAGAAGCGACGTCAGAAAGCCCCTCAAAGTTCACGCCCTTGACGACCCTGCCGTTCTTCACATCCAGACAGGGGATGATGCGTTTCGTGATCATTGTACCGCCTGCACCGCCTCTCGTAAGTTGATCGCGCCCGTATAGTACGCCTTGCCGATGATGGCGGCGTACAGATCCATCTCTTTGAGCGCGAGAATATCGTCCATAGATGACACACCGCCCGAAGCGGTGATATCGACGTTGTATCGGCGGGACAGGGTGCGGTAAAGGTGCAGGTTCGTGCCCTGCATCGCGCCGTCCTTGCTGATATCGGTACAGATGATGGTACCGACGCCGAGGTTCTGCATTTTTTCAAAGAATTCGTCAGCGGTCACCGTACTGCGCTCCAGCCAGCCTTTGACGGCGATGAAGCCGTCTTTGATATCCGCGCCCACAGCGATCTTATCGCCGTATTTTTTTACAGCTTCACCCAAGAATTTCTCGTCCTTGATCGCTGCCGTGCCTAAGATCACGCGGTCGATGCCGGCTGACAGATAGCGGTCGACGACCTCCATCGAGCGGATGCCGCCGCCGACCTCACAGAACAGGTTAGACTGTTGTTTGATTGCCAGCACCGTGTCGAGATTCGGCGTGCCGCCGTCACGCGCGCCCTCGAGATCGACGATATGGATATGGTTCGCGCCGCAGTCTTTGAAATCCAGCGCGATCGCTTCGGGATGATCGCTGTAGACGGTCATTTGGTCATAGTCGCCCTTATACAGGCGCACCGCCTTACCGCCCACGACGTCGATAGCGGGGAATAGTATCATAAGTTCATAACCTCCTTAACGCCTCCCTTTGGTAAAGGGAGGTGGGCTTGCCAAAGGCAAGCTCGGAGGGATTGTATCGATCGCCCGCTTTAGCGGCAACCAAATGATAATCGGTTACTCGCTGACGCTCGATCATTGATGCAATCCCTCAGTCAGCTTGCGCTGACAGCTCCCTTTACCAAAGGGAGCCTAAATCTCACAAAACGCTTTCAAAATCTTCAAGCCGACCTCGCCGCTCTTTTCGGGATGGAACTGGCAGCCGTAGACGTTATCACATTCGACCGAAGCGGTCAGCTCGGCGGAATACTCCGCGGTCGCGGTGACAGAATCGTCACAGTCCGCCGCGTAGTAGGAATGGACAAAATAGACGCAGTCGCCGTCTTGGATATATTTGAAAAGCTCGCTGTTCTTCTTGAAGATCAGCGAATTCCATCCGATGTGGGGGATCTTCAGATCCTTGTCGATCACGTCGGCGATCGGTTTGACCGAGCCGTGTATCAGCCCCAGCCCCTCGTGCTCGCCGTACTCATAGCTTTTGTCAAAGAGGAGCTGCATCCCGAGGCAAATGCCCATGATGGGCTTACCGCTCTTGACCTCATGCTTTACTACCTCAGCCATACCGCTGTCCCTGAGCTTCTTTGCCGCGTCCTCAAACGCGCCGACGCCGGGCAGGATCAGACGATCCGCCTTCGCGATGACCTCGGGATCGTCGGTGACGACCGCTTCGCTGCCGATCGCGGCAAAGGAGGATCTCAGCGAAAAGAGGTTGCCTACGCCGTAGTCGATGATGGCGATCATCACAGCACCCCCTTGGTTGAGGGAATCTCGTCTTTGAAGTCCTCGTCGATCGCAACCGCCTGCTTCATCGTTCTGCCGAAGGCTTTGAACGCACCCTCGATGATGTGGTGAGAGTTTTTGCCCTCCAGCTGCTTCAAATGCAGGGTGAGGTTTGCGTTGCGGACAAAGCCGAGGAAAAATTCTTCCGTCAGCTCCGTATCAAAAGTCCCCACCTTCTGAGTCGGGATGTGCAGATCAAAATTGAGGTAGCTCCTGCCCGAGATATCGACCGCCGAGAGGATGAGGGTCTCGTCCATCGGGAGGATAAAGCTGCCGTAGCGCACGATACCGCGCTTGTCGCCGAGCGCCTGCTCGAACGCCTGTCCCAGCGCGATACCGATATCCTCGACCGAGTGGTGGTCGTCGACATAGGTATCGCCGTTACAGCTAAGCTCCAGATCAAAACGACCGTGTTTCGCGAACAGGGTCAGCATATGGTCGAGGAATCCGACGCCGCTGTTCACCTCGCTCTTGCCGGTGCCGTCTAGGTCCAGTTTGAGGGCGATGTCGGTCTCTTTGGTGGTTCTTTTGATCTCAGCGGTTCTCATATGCTTTCCTCCAAAATCTCTTGTATGTTCTTCAATAAAATATCGATCTGTGCCTTGGTGCCCACGGTGATGCGGTTGTAATCCTTGATTCGCTCCTTGGTAAAATGGCGTACCAGCACGCCGCGTTCTTTGAGCGATCCATAGAGCTTTTTGCCGTCGAAAGAGGGGTGCTTCGCGAAAACGAAATTGGTCAAAGAATCGGTGTGGACAAAGCCGAGCTTTTCCAGCTGCGCAGTCAGGTAGGCGCGGTTCTCGATAATGGTTTTGCAGTTTTTCTGCGTATATGCTTCATCCGTCAACGTCCCGATACCCGCCGCCTGGGTCATGCTGTTGACATTGTAGGGGTTGGTGGAATATTTGATGGTGTTCAAGTCTTGAATCAGCTTCTTGTTCGCGATCGCCATACCCAGCCTGCCGCCCGCCAAAGACCTCGACTTCGAGAAGGTTTGGGTGACCAGCAGGTTGTTGTACTGCCGGATCAGGCTGACCGCGCTCTGCGCGCCGAAGTCGACATACGCTTCATCGACGATGACGACATTATCGGGATTGCTCAGAAGGATCCGCTCGATCTCACAAAGCGGCAGGGCGATGCCCGTCGGAGCGTTGGGGTTCGCGATAAAGACGGTCTTGTTGATACCGATGTAATCATCCGCGTTGATGGTGAAATCCTCTTTGAGAGGGATCTCGGTGAACGGGATACGGTTCAGCGCCGCAAACACCGGATAAAAGCCGTAGGTGATATCGGCGAACGCCGCGGGATGATCGTCGTCACAGAACGCCATGAACGCAAAGTTCAGTGCATCGTCCGAGCCGTTGGTAAAAAGCACTTCATCCGTACCGATCCCGTAGACCTCGGCAAAGCTCTCCGTCAGCTTAGCGCAGGTAGGGTCGCAGTACAGTTGCAGGTTCTCAGCCGCCTTAGCCGCATATTCCCGCGCCTTCGGCGACGGCGGGAACGGACTTTCGTTGGTGTTGAGCTTGACATACTGCATATCCTTGGGCTGTTCGCCGGGGGTATAGACCTCCAGCGCGCTGTATTTCTCACTGAAAAAGCGGCTCATGCTTCGTCCTCCAGACGGATGACCGCGGACTTAGCGTGACCGGTCAGACCCTCTTTGCGCGCGAAGTACGCGACATCCTCGGCAACGCGCTTCAACGCGTCGGCGGTATAGTAGGTATACTGGGTCTTTTTGACGAAGTCATCCACCGAAAGCGGGCTGGAAAATTTCGCCGTACCGGAGGTGGGCAGGGTGTGGTTGGGACCCGCGAAGTAGTCGCCCAACGCCTCGGGACAGTTGCGACCCATGAAGATCGAACCCGCGTGACGGATCTTGTCGAGCCAGTCGAAGGGATTGTCCACGCACAGCTCAAGGTGCTCGGGAGCGATCTCGTTAGCGATATCGATGACGACACTGAGGTTATCGGCGACGATGATCTTGCCGTTATTGTCGATCGACGCGCGCGCGATCTCTGCGCGGTCGAGCAGGGGTATCTGTCTTTCCAGTTCATCGGAAACAGCGTTCGCGAGGGTCTTGGAATCGGTGACCAGCACAGCGGAAGCGTTTTTGTCATGCTCCGCCTGACTGAGAAGATCCGCCGCGACATAGCGCGGATTACTCTTGCCGTCCGCCACGACCAGGATCTCGCTGGGGCCGGCGATCATGTCGATGGACACCGTGCCGAACACCTGCTTCTTCGCTTCGGCGACAAAGGCGTTGCCGGGGCCGACGATCTTGTCGACCTTGGGGATGGATTCGGTGCCGTAAGCTAAGGCAGCGATCGCCTGCGCGCCGCCGACCTTGAAGATCTTGTCCACGCCGGCAACATACGCCGCCGCCAGGATAGCGGGATTCACCGAGCCGTCAGCCGAGGGCGGGGTCACCATAACCACCTCGCGCACACCGGCGATCTTCGCGGGGATCGCGTCCATCAGCACGGTGGAGGGGTACGCCGCCGTACCGCCGGGGACATACAGCCCCGCGCGGTCGACAGGGATGACCTTCTGACCGATGACGACGCCGTCGGTATCGTTGATGATGAAGCTCTGACGCTTCTGCGCCTCGTGGAATTTGCGGATATTCTTCGCGGCATGTTCTAAGATGCCGATGAACTCGGGCTCGACCGAGGCGCGCGCCTTGTTGATCTCTTCACGAGATACCTGTAACGAAGTCAGCTGCGCCTTATCGAAACGCGCGGTATAGTCAAAGAGGGCTTTGTCGCCGTTCTCTCTGACGGTTTTGATGATATCGGAAACGACGTCCGCGACGGACGAGGTCGGCTCAAAGCGAGCGAAGATCTCGTCATAGGACAGCTCGTTGTAATTTAAAATCTTGATCATGGATACCTCCTCATTCTTGATTATTCTTCAATTCACTCGCGACCTTCATGATACTGTCGCCCTTGAACTTATAACTACTCTTATTCGCGATCAGACGCGCCGAGATCGGGACGATGGTCTCGACGACCTCGAGGTTATTCTCCTTGAGGGTCGTGCCGGTCTCGACGATATCGACGATGACGTCCGTCAGCCCGAGGATCGGGGCGATCTCGATCGAGCCGTTCAGATGGACGATGTCGATATCCCTGCCCTTGGAAGCATAATGGGAAGCGGCGATCTTTGAGAATTTAGTCGCTACTCTCAGGGTACGGCGCGTATCGTCGAGAAAGTCCTTGGGAGCGGCAACCGCCATACGACACTTGCCGATGTCGAGATCAAGCAGCTCATAGATATCCGGCTCATACTCGAGCAGGATATCCTTGCCAGCAACGCCGATATCCGCCGCGCCGCGCTCAACATAGATCGCGACGTCAGAGGGCTTAACCCAGAAGTAGCGCACACCCGCGTCGGGATTCTCAAAGATCAGCTTGCGGTTGTTTTCACGGATCGACGGACAGGGGAAACCCGCCGCCTCAAACATCGCGTAGACCTTCTCGCCCAGTCTGCCCTTGGGCAGAGCGACGTTGAGCATACTGTCGCGCGGGATGTCAGCGTCGACGATCTCGTCCATGCGCTCGAGCATATCGAGATAAACGGCAAAGCCGACCGCCTTGCTCCTGCGCTTCATGCGCCGCATGAGCTTGTCATATCTGCCGCCCGAGAGGACGGAATCGGGCACACCCGATAAAAAGCCCTTGAAGATCACGCCGTTGTAGTAGCTGCGGTCGCTCACGACAGAAAAATCGAGGCGGATCTTGTCGCGATAAGGGGTGCCGTCAAAGCGCTGTAATGCCTCACAAAGCTCTGTATACGCCTCGTCACAGCCGATGTCCGCGCAGATCTCTTTCAAGCGGCTCAAGGCGCAGTCGAGCTTTCCTGCTAAAGCGACCAGCGCGATCAGACTGTCCGCCGAGAGGACGTCAATACCGTTTTCTTCACAGATCGCGATGATACCGTGAGGATTCTTCTCGCTGACGCACTTGACCAGCTCTTCCTGCAACGCGCGGCTGTCGGTGATCTTTTCCACAGCGGCGCCCAGGATGTCGAGGCTCGATACGTCCAGCACAAAGTCCGATGAGATCAGCGCAAGGCTCTCCGCCGCCAGATACAGGTTCTCGCTGACCAGCGCGCTGTCGACCTCGCCGATACACTCGACGCCTGCCTGCATGATCTCTTTATAGCTGTCGGTGCCCTTTGACACACGGTAAACGTTCTCGTTATAATAGAGCTTCTTCGTGCCGCCGTCTGTGTGGTTCTTGATGATACTGAGGGTGACGTCGGGCTTGAGGGCTTTGAGCTTGCCGCCGATATCGGTAAAGGTGATGACCTGATCGGAGATCAAAAAGTCTTTGTTGCGGCTGTAGAGGTCGTAGTCCTCAAATTTACTCATCCGATACGGCTTGTATCCGTAACGGCTGTAGAGCGAGCGGAGAGAAAACGTCAGACGTTCGGCAAAGCTCAGTACGCTGTCGTCGATGTTCATGCTTCATCCTCCTTCATGCGGTCGATCACCGCGCGGTAACCGCCCGCGCCGTAGTTCAGACAACGGCTGACGCGGCTGATGGTGGCGGTGGAAACGCCGATCTGCTCAGAGATCTTCTGGTAGCTGATCCCTTTGTCGATCAGAAAAGCAGTGTCCAAACGCTGGGACATGTCCCTCAGCTCGGTGATGGTGCAGATATCCTCAAAGAAGGCGTAGCACTCCTCCACGTTCTCCAGCGACAGGATCGCCTTGAACAGTCGGTCGGTAGACTCTGAATGTATGTTCATGTTGTACCTCTTTCATCACAGAAGTCGGGAGTCGGGTATCATCGAAAACACCTGTTACCCTATCCTCGTTTTCCAGAATAGTTTATCACTTTATCATAGTAAAGTCAAGGGCGGCGGTCGCTTTTTATCATCTTCACTACAAAAGCCCTGCTGTTGAGCAAGGCTTTTGGTGTTTCTGTTATTCGTTTTTCAACAGCTTTTTGATCCGTTCGACGGCTTCGATAGTGTTCTCACGGTCGCCGAAGGAGGTCAGACGGAAGTAGCCTTTTCCGCAGTCGCCGAAGCCCTCGCCGGGTGTGCCGACGACCTGCGCGTTTTCGAGGAGATAGTCGAAGAACTCCCACGAGCCCATGCCCTTCGGACATCTCAGCCAGATATACGGGGAATTCTTGCCGCCGGTATAGTAGATGCCGAGCTCATCGAGAGCCGAGGCGATGATCCGCGCGTTCTCCTCATAATAAGCGAGGTTCTCTTTGATCTGACGCTGACCCACGTCGCTGAACACCGCGGCAGCGGCGCACTGGACGGGATAGGAAACGCCGTTGAACTTGGTCGCCTCACGCCGATACCAGAGCTGATAGATGTTGTGACCGTCGCGCTCCAGCTCCTTGGGGATGACGGTATAGCCGCAGCGCGTACCGGTAAAGCCCGCGGTCTTTGACAGGGAGCAAAACTCGATCGCGCACTGTCTTGCGCCCTCGATACAGAAGATCGAGCGGGGACTGTCGTCGGTGATGAAGGCTTCATACGCCGCGTCGTAGAGGATGATCGCGTCGTTTTTGAGCGCGTAATCCACCCATGTTCTCAGCTGATCGGCAGAGTAAGCCGCGCCGGTGGGGTTGTTAGGGGAGCAAAGGTAGATGATATCCGCCTTGACGCTGTCGTCGGGCATAGCGCAAAAGCCGTTTTCAGCCGTAGACGGAGCGATAACGATCTTCCTGCCCGCCATGATGTTGCTGTCCACATAAACGGGATAGACGGGATCGGTGACCAGAACGGTGTTGTCCGCGCCGAAGATATCGCCGATGTTGGAGGTGTCGGACTTTGCACCGTCATTGATGAGGATCTCGTCCTTGTCGACTTCTACGCCGAAGGAAGCGTAGTATTTGCTGACCGCCTCTCGGACAAAGGCATAGCCCTCATAGTCGGGATAGCCCTTGAAGCTCTCCTTTACGCCCAGCTCGTCAGCGCCCTTCTTCAGCGCGTCTACCACGATGGGGGCGAGGGGCAGGGTCACGTCGCCGATACCGAGCTTGATGACCTTTTTGTCGGGATTCGCGGCGATATAAGCGTTCGTGCGCTTCGCGATATCCGCGAACAGATAGTTGGGCACCAAGTTGTCAAAATTTCCGTTGATTTTCATGTTTTCTGTCACCTTCCAAATAATATAAATCAGGTGAGGGCGCAGCCCTCCATCCACCGTTCACCATTCACCGTTCACCATGCCGAAGGCACTTCAACCTGTCCTTCAAACACCGTCGTCGCGGGACCGGTCATGATGACGGTGTCGTCGGTGTAGTTGATGACAAGGTCGCCTCCGCGCAGGTGCACGGTGATATCCTCACCCTTTTTGCAAAAACCGTTCTCACATGCCGCTACAGCGGTCGCGCACGCGCCCGTACCGCATGCCCAGGTCTCGCCCGAGCCGCGTTCCCAGACGCGCATTTGCAGAGTATGATCGTCGATGACCTTGACGAACTCGGTGTTCACGCGGTTGGGAAAGGCGGGATGGTTCTCAAAGGACGGCCCGATCCTCTCGAGATCCAAACTGTCCACATCGTCCACGAAGGTCACACAGTGGGGGTTGCCCATACCGACCGCGGTCACGTTCCATGTCCTGCCCTCGACCTCGAGGGGGATATCCACCATCCTGTCGCCGAAGAAACGCGCGGGGATCTTCTGCGGTTCCAGCACTGCCGCCCCCATATCGACGCGCGCGGACTGTGCCTTGCCATCCCGTACAGTCAGAACAAGGGTTTTGACGCCGCTTAAGGTGTCGATGGTAACGGTGGTTTTCTCGGGCGGGACAAGTCCCTTGTCATAGACGAACTTGCCCACGCAGCGGATACCGTTGCCGCACATCATCGCCTCGCTGCCGTCAGCGTTGAAGATACGCATCTTCGCGTCGGCGATCTCGGACGGACAGACGAGGATGATCCCGTCGCCGCCGATACCGGTACGGCGGTCGGACAGTATGACCGAAAGCTTCTCCGGGTCTTTTACCTCTTGGTCAAAGGTACTGATATAGACATAATCATTACTGATCCCGTGCATTTTGGTAAAGCGGAGTTTCATAAAATCACCCTTTCGGGATAATTATACACGCTGAGAGCGATGAAGTCAACAAGTCATAAACCGCATGGACACAGCATAAGATTTATGTTAGAGTTGACAAAGTGCGTGAGAATTTATTGACATCAAATAAAATAAATAATATACTTTATTAATGAAAAACTGAATTCCCGTAAAAACGGAGGTACCTTATGACAGATGTACCCGGCATTTTTGCCTCAAACGTATTCAATGACGAGAAAATGCGCGCACGCCTTTCGCAGGACACCTACACAGTGTTCCGCGAGAGCATTGACAGCGGCATGAACCTCGATATCACCATCGCGAACGCCGTTGCCGACGCGATGAAGGAATGGGCGATCGAGCAGGGCTGTACCCACTACACCCACTGGTTCCAGCCGATGACCGGCATCACCGCCGAGAAGCACGACAGCTTCATCTCCCCCATGGGGGACGGCCATGTGATCATGGAATTCTCCGGCAAGGAGCTGATCAAGGGCGAGCCCGACGCCTCAAGCTTCCCCTCCGGCGGCATCCGAGCCACCTTTGAAGCACGCGGCTATACCACATGGGACCCCACCTCCCCCGCCTTCATCAAGGACAACACCCTGTGCATCCCCACGGCGTTCATGTCCTACACCGGCGACGTGCTGGACAAAAAGACCCCTCTCCTGCGCTCGATGGATCGTATCAATCACGAAGCAGTGCGCATCCTGCATCTGCTCGGCAAAACCGACGTCACCCGCGTTGACGCGACCGTCGGCCCCGAACAGGAGTACTTCCTCATCGACAAAGAGGTCTATGACCGCAGAAAAGATCTGAAATATACCGGCCGCACCCTCTTCGGCGCGCGCTCGCCCAAGGGTCAGCAGCTCGACGACCACTACTTCGGCGCGATCAAACAGCGCGTCAAGGCGTTCATGGCGGAGCTGGATGAAGAGCTGTGGAAGCTCGGCATCTACGCCAAGACCGAGCACAACGAGGTCGCGCCGGCGCAGCATGAGCTTGCGCCCATCTTCACGACCGTGAACATCGCCGCCGACCACAACCAGCTGACGATGGAGCTGATGAAGCGTATCGCCCGAAAGCACGGCATGGTATGCCTGCTGCACGAAAAGCCCTTCAAGGGCGTGAACGGCTCGGGCAAGCACAACAACTGGTCGCTCTCGGCAAACACCGGTGAAAACCTCTTGAAGCCCGGCAAAAAGCCCGAAGAAAACACCCAGTTCCTGCTCTTCCTCACCGCCGTGATCCAGGCGGTCGACGAGTATCAGGATCTGCTGCGACTATCCGTCGCGACAGCGGGCAACGACCACCGCTTAGGCGGCGACGAAGCGCCGCCCGCGGTCATCTCGATGTTCCTCGGCGACGATCTGGAAGCGATCGTCGAAGCCATCATCAATAACGAAGATTATGAGAGCCAGGGCAAGGTCGTCATGAATACCGGCGCGGAAGCGCTGCCCGAGATCCGCAAGGATACCACCGACCGCAACCGCACCTCGCCCTTCGCCTTTACGGGCAACAAGTTCGAATTCCGCTCCCTCGGCTCGGCGCTGAACATCTCCTGCCCCAACATCATGCTCAACACCATGGTCGCGGACACCCTGTCGAGCTTCTCCGACGAGCTGGAAAAGGCTGACGATATCGACGGCGCCATCCGCAAGCTGATCCGCAAATCGCTGAAAAAACACCGCCGCATCATCTTCAACGGCGACGGCTACACCGACGAGTGGATCGCCGAGGCGGAAAGCCGCGGACTACTCAACCTGCGCTCCACGCCCGAAGCCCTGCGCCGCTACACCCTCAAAAAGAACCTCGATCTCTTCAAGCGCAACCACATCTTCTCCGAGGTGGAGGTCAAGGCGCGCCAGGAGATCCTGCTCGAGAACTATATCAAGATCATCGACCTCGAGGCGCTGACCATGCTCGACATGGCGAAGAAGGACATCTTCCCCGGCGTTTCGGCGTTCACCGGCAAGCTAGCTGACACCATCGCCCGCAAGCGTTTGGTCTCCGACGATATCCGCGTCGACGCGGAGGTGAAGCTGCTCCAAAAGCTCAGCGATCTGCTGGCAAGGTTCTCCGAAAAGATCGACGAGCTCGACAGCAAGGTCGGCGGCTCGATCGCCTACCGCAAGAACATCCAGAGCCACGCCGAGTACTGCTGTAACGAAACGCTCAAGACCATGGATGAGCTGCGCGCGATCTCCGACGAGATGGAGATGTGTACCGCCTCCGAGTACTGGCCCTATCCAAGCTACGGTCAACTCCTCTTCAGCGTTCAATGACGCGCAGCGTCTTTGTACACGATATAACTGAATACACACAACAAAACGGACAGGTGATCAGCCTGTCCGTTTTATGATTACAATCAGTCATCGTCTTCGTGCGTAGCTTCGGCTGCGCACTTTTTTATTGCATTTATCATTTTTTTGTGGTAATATTTAGGTGCGAAACAAAATCGGATAATTTTTTTGGCGTAATGCGTGTATTTTTACTTTGGTAAAAATGCAGGCTTCTTAATACACGCATTTGCGCTGTACTGATTTTGTTTCGCGACAAGTGAAGCTTCGCGTTTTTCGTGCGTGGCTTCGGCTGCGCACTTTTTATTTTCGGGGTGATCACATGAATAAGCATCACAGGATCTGCGATTTGGATGAGATCCTCGTTCTCAGCATACTCAGTCGTTGCAGTATGACACACAGCGACATTCGCGAAGAGCTGATACGGCTCACTGACGGTGCGTTTCCCTATCAAGTCAACTACGTCACAGGCTTATTGTATCGCCTGCGCTCGGATCAATTCATCAGTCACTTTGCAGGTTCAAAAAACCGCACAGAATACTGTATCACCGATCCGGGGCGCAAAGAACTGGAAACGCGCATAGCGGCTTACAGTGTCTATGACAGCCTGCTGCATCCTTTTACAGAGAGCAAAAATGTATTAAACCTTTCCTTTCTCTCAGTGACAGACTATGAGAAGGCCTTCAATAACTTCACGGAACAATCACAGTATAAGCATGAAGACGCTGTCGGTATTCTGCATACCCTCACCCGCGCGGCGTTCAAATCGGGATGGTGTGCCGCGGGCGGTGCGGAACCGCCGCATACAAAGGAATTGACGGAGCCACCCTATCACATCTGATAAAAATAAACGGACAGGTTACCAAAACCTGTCCGTTCTGTTTTATATAATACTATCGATCTTCTCGGAAATATGATAAGCCGAGCGCCTCGGGCGGTTGGCTCTCACGCTTGTTGCGCATGGAGTTGAAGATCAGCACCAGCACGGTGACGACGTAGGGAGCCATCTTGATCAGCTCCTGGGTGCTCATGTCCACGGGGATGAACGGGAAGAACTGGTTCAAATAGTTGTGGACGATATACAGTCCGCCGAAGAGGATCGAACCGATGATGGCGAAGTTCGGTTTCCAGACGGTGAAGATGACCAGCGCGATGGCGAGCCAGCCTCTGTCGCCGAAGCCGTCGTTCGACCAAACGCCGCTGACATAGTCCATAACGTAGTAAAGTCCGCCCAGACCCGCGATCATGCTGCCCACGCAGGTAGAGACATACTTGTACTTGGTGACGTTGACGCCTGCCGCGTCCGCGGTAGCGGGGTTCTCACCGACAGCGCGAAGATTCAGACCCGGACGCGTCCTCTTGAGGAAGATCGAGGACACGATCGCGATGACGATCGCAAGGTAGGCAAGGAAACCGTAGGAGAGGAAGATCTCGCCGAACCAGCCGAGGTTCTCGGCAAACGGCAAGGTCGCCGAAAAGTACTTCGAGGTGGTAGAGAGGGAGATGGACGGCACATCCGCGCCGATGATCTTGATCAGCGAGCCGCCGAAGAAGTTGCCCAGACCCACGCCGAAGGTGGTGATGGCAAGACCGGTGACGTTCTGATTCGCTCGAAGGGTGGTGGTGAGGAACGAGTAGATCAGACCCATGATTAGTGATCCCAGCAGTGAGCAGAGCAGAGGGATCATGATCGCGAGGAAAGGATTTGCCGCGCTCTTGTCAGCAAGAGAGTTCTCATAAAGGAACGCGCCGATAACGCCGGAGATACCGCCGACATACATCACGCCGGGGATGCCGAGGTTCAGGTTGCCGCTTTTCTCGGTGATGATCTCACCGGTAGCGCCGTACAGCAGAGGGATGCCCTGCATGACCGCGCGATGGATAAACGATACGATCATTTCGCCTCAACCTCCTTTGCGTGTGTTCTCTTGATACTGTAGTTGATGAAGAACTCGGAACCGATGATGAAGAAGATGATGATACCGGTGATGATATCCGAGAACGAGGTGTTGAGACCGAAAACGGTAGAGATCTCGATCGCGCCGCGCTGCATGAAGATCAGCAGGAGCGACGTCAGCACCATGAACAGCGGATTGAACTTGGCGAGCCAGCTTACCATGATCGCGGTAAAGCCTCTGCCGCCCGCTGTCGAGGGAGTGATGGTATGGTCGGTACCCGAGACCAGCAGCATACCCGCTACGCCGCATAAAGCGCCGGAGATCAGCATGGTGCGGATGATGACCTTTTTGACGTTGATGCCCGCGTACTTCGCGGTATTGATGCTCTCGCCGACGACAGCGATCTCATAGCCCTGTTTGGAGCGGTTGAGGTAGAAGTACATCAGCACCGTGAGTACCGCGACGAGCAGGATGTTGAGGAGATATCCGTACTTGTCGACCGACTGGGGCAGGTTGAACCAGCCCGCGCGGGTATCGACGTTGATGGTATTGATAACGTTGTTGCCCTTGTTAGATGACCAGATATAGGTAAAGTAGCTGACGATCTGGATCGCGATGTAGTTCATCATGAGGGTGAAGAGGGTCTCGTTGGTGTTCCAGAACGCCTTGAAGATCGCGGGGATGACGCCCCAGATCGCGCCGCAGACGATACTGGTCACGATGACGAGGATCAGCACCACGGGAGCGGGGAGGTTGCCGCACTTGAGCATGATCGCGGTCGCGCCCAAGCCGCCGATAAGCACCTGTCCCTCCGCGCCGATGTTCCAAAATCGCATCTTGAAGGCGGGGGTCACGGCGAGCGCGACACAGAGGAGCATCGCGATCTCCTGCAGCAGCACCCAGATACGTCTGGTAGAGCCGACAGCGCCCTTGACCATGGTGGCGTAGACCTGGATCGGGTTATCGCCGGTCACCGCGATGATGATGATCGCGCAGATGATCAGCGAGACGACGATCGCCGCAAGACGAATCAGCCAGGATTTCCAAACAGGCAGATCCGTGCGCTTGACGATATGGAACAGCTTCTCACGGGAGCTTGCGTCTTTTGTCGTTGTCATGATCTCTGTCCCTCCTGTCCGTTTTCTCTGAGATTCGTCATCAAAAGTCCGACCTCTTCTTTGGTCGCCGTTCTGCCGTCAACGATACCGTTGAGCTTACCGCCGCACAGCACCGCGATACGGTCGCACAGCGCGAGCAGCACATCGAGGTCCTCGCCGACGTAGATGACGGCGACGCCCTTCTTCTTCTGTTCGTTGAGGAGGCGGTAGATGGTATAGGAGGTGTTGATGTCCAGACCGCGTACCGCGT
This sequence comes from uncultured Ruminococcus sp., assembly GCA_902790985.1. GTDB lineage: Bacteria > Bacillota > Clostridia > Oscillospirales > Acutalibacteraceae > Ruminococcoides. The sequence continues at coordinate 1,483 of CADAUE010000010.1, read as the reverse complement.
ACGCCGCCATCAGCACCGTGGGATTCGAAGCGATCTCGCGTCCGACAAGGACTTTCTGAACGTTACCGCCGGAGAGCTTTCGAACCGGCGTAGAGATACCGGGGGTGACGACCTCCAGCTCGTCCTTGACCTTTGTCGCGAGATTGCGGGGGGTCTTGCGATCGGTAAAGATCCCGTGACCTTTTTCATAGGAGCGCAGCATCATGTTGTCCGACATGCCCATCGTACCGACCAGACCCATACCGAGCCTGTCCTCGGGCACGAACGAGAGCGCGACGCCCATCTTCTTGATCTCGGCGACGTTCTTGCCGATAAGCTGTTCTTTTTTGCCGCTCTCGGGCTCGATGTACTCGATCGACGCGCCTTGCTCGGCATGCTGTAAGCCGGCGATCGCCTCGAGGAGCTGTTTCTGACCCGAGCCGGAGATGCCTGCGACGCCTAAGATCTCGCCGCCGTAAGCGTCGAAACTGACGTCGTCGAGCGCCGTGACGCCGTACTTATCAAGACAGGTCAGGTGGTTGACCGACAGGCGCAGCGTCTTGTTCTCGATCTCGGGGCGTTCGATATCCAGCTCGACCTTTTGACCGACCATCATATCGGTCAGCGACTGGACGGTCGCTTCACTCGTCTTGACGGTGTCGATATACTCACCCTTTCTGAGGATCGAAACACGGTCGGAGATCGCGAGGACCTCCGCGAGCTTGTGGGTGATGATGATGATACTCTTTCCGTCTGCCTTCATGTTGCGAAGCACGGCGAAGAGCTTGTCCGTCTCCTGCGGGGTAAGCACCGCGGTCGGCTCGTCAAGGATAAGGATGTTCGCGCCGCGATACAGCGCCTTGACGATCTCGAGCGTCTGCTTTTCGCTGACGGTCATGTTGTAGACCTTCTTTTTCGGATCTACGTCAAAGCCGTACCGTTCACAGATATCGGTGATCGCCTTCGCGATCTCCTTCGCGCCGCCCGTCTGTTTTTTGTCCATACCCAGCGCGATGTTCTCGGTAGCGGAAAAGACGTCGACGAGCTTGAAGTGCTGGTGGATCATGCCGATGCCCAGGGCGTAAGCGTCCTTCGGCGAGTTGATAAAGACCTCCTCGCCGTCGACCAGGATCTGGCCCGCGTCCTGATGATAGATGCCCGAGAGCATGTTCATCAAAGTCGTCTTGCCGGAGCCGTTCTCGCCGAGCAGCGCAAGGATCTCTCCGCGCAGGATATCCATCGAAACGTCCTTGTTGGCAACGACCTTGCTGCCGAACGCCTTGGTGATATGGCGGAAGCTGACTGCTGCTTGATTTTCCAAAGATTCTACCCCCTCTTTTTTTAAGTGAATAATGAATAATGAATAATGGTGGGAAACGCTTGAGGCGTTTTGGATTGGTATTACGTGATCACATTACTATAAAAGGGTGCGGGTATCCCGCCCTTCACTATTCACTATTCACCATTCACTATTCACTTGAACTATAAACCACGTAAAGGGAAG
>CADAUE010000009.1 GCA_902790985.1 uncultured Ruminococcus sp. | reverse complement strand
GCAATTTACTCCATTGCACTGGTTGGGACTGTTTTGCCCAGTTACATTATCTCATGTTCAACCGTGCTTGAACAGAGGGGTGATTATTAAGCAGTTACGTTTGTTCCACCATTTGTTACGGCAAATAATCGTTAAAATCTCGTAACAGATGAAATATGTTAAGCATTATCAACAAATTCACTATACTGATTAATGTTAAAAATCAACAAAAATTTAGGGGTGTTTTCACTTAAAACTCTATCAGAGCCGCTCCAAAACCGCGTGCCGAGGGTTCAAGTCCTTCTGCCCCTGCCATAAAGAACATCTCGAAAAGGCACTGGACAAGCCATTTCGGGGTGTTTCTTTTTGTCAGGAGCTGAAAAGATACCAAAAAAGATACCACTCTGTGCGAAAATTGTTTTACAGCTAGACAATGCTAATTGCATTGTTAAGTGTATCAATCGTTTCAACCTTTGCTTTTCTTCTCCTCTTAATATAGTATGAGCCAATATTATTGGGCTGACTTTATGTTCAACGACTTTGATTGATAAAACACGAAAGCCGTCAGATCACGACAACGATCTGACGGCTTTTTGATTACATTAACTTATCCAAGATCCAGCGGATCCCTTTCGCGGTCCTCAGCGCGCCCTGCTGAAAATGATTGCCTTTGTTCAACTCAAAAACGGTGTCGATCCCGTTCTCTCCTAAGTACTCAGCGATCTCACGGGTACGGTTCTCTACCGTGCGGAGGATCTCATTCTTCGTCCGCGCTTCTCTGTCACCGAGGGACAGGTAGATCACCCGGGGCAGCTTTGCGGCGTTACAAGACAAGATGTACTCTTTGAAGCGAGGATACCACATCGAGCCGGAGCATGACGCGACCGCCTGGAACCGATCGCATTTTGTCGCCGCGTACAGTGCGAACAATCCCGCGAGCGAATAGCCCGCCAGCAAGACCGCTTTCGGCTCGCCGCCTATCTCCCCTATCACCGCGGGCAGGATCTGTCCTAACAGCAGTTCAAGGTACGCGTCCGCCTTACCGCCGAAGGGCATATCCTCCGCACCGATCGCCGGGCTTTCCCACGGAGACAGATCATCGTTCCAGGCAAGCCCCGTGATCTCGGCAAGCGTAAAATCGGGGCAGCCCAGCTCCCGGCATTTCCGGTAGATCTCACCGTTGCCGGGCATATATTCGTTGAGGATCACCAGCGGCGCGTCAGCACACTCCGCCTTATAGATCTCGATGGTTTTAGAGCCGATTTTCATAGATACTCCTTATTCCCGAAGCGCGATCAGATCTTGTCCTGTATAAACACCACCGAAGTCGGGGTTGTTGTGACCATGACGCTCTCTTGATTAAAAAAGATGCAAATATCCTTCGCAAGCTCGGTAACGGTCTTTTCGGGAACATTGATCAAGCGAAGCATCAAGCCGTTTTCTTCGGTATAGCTGCCGTCTTCGAAAAAATATCCCCCGCTGAGCTCTTGAACGGAAAAACCGATCTTGTAATTGCGACACATGTATTTCAGTGTCGAAAGGTACTTGTCAGACTCGAACTTCTGCACGCCGGTCTGTGCATCGTTGAATCCGATATAAATCGTCGTTTGATTTGCTTGAATACTCATATTGTTTCCTCACTTAGTTTTTCATAATATATAAGGCTTAGCTTTGTTTTAATATACTCTTTCGTGATCATCACAAGAAAATCCGCGATATTATCGCGACACTCTCAACATGGCACGTTCTTGGGAACATATCAAAGGGTGTTATTTCTTTTACGGAATAATTCTGCTCGGTAAAAAGCTTGAGGTCACGTGCCATGGTGGCGGGGTCGCAGCTGACGTAGACGACCCTGTCGGGCGACATCTGTACGATGGTGTCGATCAGCTCGGGGGTGAGTCCCTTGCGCGGCGGATCGACGACGATCACATCGGGTCGTACCCCTTCCCCGCGCAGTTTCTCGGCGGCGGCAGTCGCGTCACCGCAGAAAAAGCGCGCGTTGGTGATACTGTTTTCAGCCGCGTTACGCCTAGCGTTCTCGATCGCCTCGGGGATAATCTCCACGCCGATCAGCTCCTTGCAGCTATCCGCCATCGTCAGCCCGATCGTACCCGCGCCGCAGTAGAGGTCGAGAAGCGTTTCTGCACCCGTCAGCGCGGCATACTCCTTCGCCTTTGCGTACAGGCGCTGTGTCTGGTCATGGTTGATCTGGTAGAACGCCTCGGGCGCGATCTCGAACCGCAGTCCGCACAGCGTATCGGTCAGCGAATCCGCACCCCATACAGAGAAAGTTTGATCTCCGAGGATAACGTTGGTATCAAGCGAATTGACGTTCACCACCATACTTTTGATCTGCGGATATTTTTCTTTCAAAGAATCATAAAGTGCTTTATCACCCTCAAAACGCCTCTTGCCCGCGATAACGCAGAACATCACTTCCCCTGCCGCGGTACTGCGCAGATAGAGGTGACGGATGCCGCCGCGGTTCTGCGGCGTATAGACAAGCGCGGGACAACGGCTGAGGAACGCGTAAACGTCCGCGATGATGTCGTTGAAGATATCGGGCGAGAGCCGACAGCGCAGACAGTGCATGATATGGTGGCTGTGGCGGGCGTAGTACCCCATCACGACCTTGCCGTCACGGTCAAGTCCGACGGGGATCATCGCCTTGTTGCGATAGCCGTCAATATTCTCTGAAGGAATTATTTCACGGACAAGCTCCGCCGGAAGCTTACCGATCCGCGTCACCGCGTCAATGACCTTTCGGCGCTTAGCGGAACACTCCGCGTCATAGGAGATGTGGCGGTACACACATCCGCCGCAGGAGAAGGACACGGGACATTCCGGCTCGATCCGATCGGCAGAAGGTTTCATCACCTCTTCTACTCGCCCAAAGCCGACATTCTTCTTCACCTTGAGCACCTTGGCGCGGATCGTGTCGCCGACAGCGGTATTGGGTACAAAAAACACCAGCTCCCCTGCTCTGCCGACGCCGTCGCCGTCCGAGGTCAGCGAGGTGATATCCAGTTCAATGATCTCATTCTTTCGGTACATAACAACACCTTATGATTGCAAGTTTTACGCTCTGTTATGAAAACATTATACAATAGCGTACCCTATTATTTTTCTTTTGTGACAATATAACGACATTTTTGTCAACCTATTGAACTTTCACAAGAATCGTGGTATGATATAAGTTAAGCCATAAGGCAAACTTACTAAAAACGCATATACTGTTTTCAGATACACATGATATAAGGGGTATAATTATGAACAAAGATCATCTTTTAGATAATATCAAACGCATCCATTTCATCGGCATCGGCGGCTCGGGAATGTGTCCGCTGGCAGAGATCCTGCACAGCGAAGGCTTCATCCTTTCCGGTTCCGACGCCAACGAGGGCGAAACGCTCGACCGCATCCGCAGCTACGGGATCCCGGTCTACATGGGTCACCGTGCCGAGAACATCGAAGGCGCGGAGCTGATCGTCTACACGGCGGCTGTCAAACAGGATAATCCCGAGCTGGTCGCAGCGGCTGAGAAGGGCATCCCCGCGATCGAACGCTCGGTCATGCTGGGCATCGTGACGCGCCGCTACAAGAGAAGTATCGCGGTAGCAGGTACGCACGGCAAAACCTCTACCACCGCCATGCTCAGCCAGACGCTGATCGGATCGGGCTTTGATCCCTCCGCGATCATCGGCGGCAAGCTGCCGTTCTTAGGCGGCAACAGCTATGTCGGTCAGAGCGACATCATCGTTTGTGAGGCGTGTGAGTACGTCGACACCTTCCTCGAGCTCAACCCCTACATCTCCATCATCACCAACATCGACGCCGACCACCTCGACTACTTCAAGACGCTCGACAACATCAAGAAGAGCTTCAACAAATTCTGTCATCTGACCACCGGACTGATCATCTACAACGGCGACGACGAGAACATCCTTGACGCGGTCGAGGACGTCACCCTGCCGATGATCACCTTCGGCTTCCGTAAAACAAACGACTACTACGCCGTCAACCTGCGCGACATCAAGGGCGCGTACAAAAAGTTCGACCTCATGCACAAGGGCGAAAAGCTCTGTGAGATCGACCTCATGGTACCGGGCAGGCACAATATCTACAACGCCCTCGCCTGTGCCGCATGCGCGCACTATCTCGGCGCGACGCCCGAGCAGATCGCCGAAAACCTCGGCAAATTCACAGGCGTTCACAGACGCTTTGAGATCCTCGGATCACCGAGAGGCATCACCGTCGCCGACGACTTTGCGCATCATCCCACCGAGCTGACCGCTACCCTCAGCGCCGCGATGGAAATGGGCTTTCGCAAGGTCTGGGCGGTGTTCCAGCCCCACACCTTCTCCCGCACCGCGCTGCTGCTCGATGACTTTGCCAAGGCGCTGAGCATCCCCGACGTCGCGATCATCTCAGAGATCCTGCCGGTGCGCGAGACCAACACCTACAACATCTACAACACCGACCTCGGCGCGAAGGTCGAGGACAGCGTGTGTATCGACACCTTCGAGGACATCACGCAATATATCGTCGAGCATGCGCAGGAGGATGACCTCGTCATCACCCTCGGCGGCGGCAACGTCTACATGTGCGCGAACATGATCTTAAAGGCGCTGAAAACAGAAGACTGACGCAGATTTACCAATCGCCCCCGACCACACGGTCAGGGGCTTTTTTTGCGCAAAAAAACAGGGATCGCGTGACACGATCCCTGTATTGTTCCGTATGATTATCTTCCGAAGAACTCGCTGAACGGATTGAAGCCGCCGCCCTGCGAATTACCGCCGCCGTTCTGAGAGTTACTCGAGCTGTTGCTCTTGCCGGTACCCTGTACGGATTCGGGGATCTCTTCGATCAGCGTCAGCTCGATGGTCGCCTGCTTACCGCCGCGGCTGATAACGAAGCTGACCTTATCGCCGGCAGACTTATCGGAGATCAGCGTTTCGATCTCGGTGGACGAGGTGATCTCTTTGCCGTCGATGGATACAACGCGATCACCCTTGCGGAAGCCCGCTTCCTCGGCGCTGGAGCCGTTGTCGACCGAGCTGATATAGACGCCGGTCTCGTTGTTTCCGTAGTAGTACCACGCGTACATCTGATTACTAAGGTCGATGAAATCCATACCGGTGTCGGCTCTTCCGCGGACATAGCCGTAGTCCTTGAGATTACCGAGGATATCGAGCACGTTGTTGATCGGGATCACAAAGCCGATGTTGTCGATCTCCTCGGAAGCGGATTTCGCGACAACGATACCCGTCAGCTCGCCTTGACCGTTGAACATACCGCCGCCGGAGTTGCCGGGGTTGACGGAAGCGTCGGTCTGGATGAGGTGCATGGTCTTGCCGTCGATGTCGATGGAGCGGTCAAGCGCGGAGATGATGCCCTCGGTCACGGAACCGCCGAGAGTACCCAAGGGGTTACCGATGATGACAGCCTTGGAGCCGACCTCGAGGGTATCGGAATCACCGAATACCGCTGTCGGCAGATCCTTCGCGTCGATCTTCAAGAGCGCGATATCCACCTTTGCGTCGGTGCCCTGCAGCTTCGCGTCATAGGTATCGCCGCTGCGGGTGGTAACCTTGATGGACGAAGCGCCGTCGATGACGTGATTGTTTGTCAAGATATAGCCGTCGTCGCTGATGATCACGCCCGAGCCCGCGCCCTGCGCGATATACTGGCCGTAGTAGGAGCTGGTCTGCATGACCTCGGTGGTGATCTCTACGACGGAATCCGCTACCTCTGAGGCGATCTCGGAGGTGGTCTTGTCGGTCAGCGTCTCAGTACCGGCTACCTGCGCCTCGGTGTTCACCTTGTGGATCACCATGGTATCGCCGGATGCGGAGTAATTCTGTTTATTGAGGTTCTGTGCCAGCATACTGCCGCCGAATCCCGCGACGCCCGAAAGCAGGACGCATACGATCAGCAGCGCCGCTACCGCGCCCTTGGACATACCGGACTTCTTTTCCTTCTTACGGGGCGGCTGAACCTGTATGCGTGTCCCGTACGGCTGCTGTGCCGTATAGGGTTGCTGCGCAGGATTGGGATTCGCGCCGGGAGTAACATAGCCGCCGACCGGTCGGGTGTAGTTCACATGCGCGCCGGAGGTATGCGGCTGATAGCTTTGGTGATAAAAACCGTCGTTATAGGTGTTTTGAGGCTTCACGCTATCCTGCGCGGGATCCGGAGCGTTGGACTGTGCCGGCTGATAAGGATCGACATATGGTTGCGGCTGTGACTGCGGCTGTGAAAAATCGGGATTGCCATATGGTACGGTCTGCTGTGTTACAACCTTATCGGCATCAGGCTCAGCTTGCGATCCCTGCAAAAAGCTCGAATCGCTGTAGACCTCGGTCCGCTCGGGCTGTTCCGATACTTCAGCGGTTTCTTGAGCGATCGGCTCAGCGGGAGCGGCGTTTTCCTGTGAAACATTTTCGACAGGCTTTTCTGTAGTATTTTCCTCTTCGTTTCCGAAATGAAGGTTCTCATATAAATTGTCAGACATATCAATTCCTCCTCCATATACTATCCAAATAATTGTTTACTCTTCTTGAGTACACCTCTATAGTATACCCACTATGTGACGCCAATTTGAAACAAAGTTGAATGATTTTTAAATGAATTATGAATTATTTATGAATCGTAGATTCAGCTGTCCGCAGGTGTGTCAAAGGGCTTCTGCCGCTGTTTATCAATGACCATCTGCAGGTACGGCAGCAATTCAAATCCCATGCGCTCATACAGCCGCATCGCGCCCTTGTTATAGTCCTCTACCTCCAGCCGCAAACGCATCGCGCACGATTCGGTTTTCAGCCAATCGAAGAACTCTGTCGCCAATCCCTTGGAGCGGTACTCGGGGTCGATATAGATCTCTTCGATCGTGATCGAGATCCCGCCCGCCTCCTGGGAGAAGGTCTTTGACAGCAGTGCAAAGCCGCAGGGAGTACCCTCATACTCGAAGATATAGCCCCTCACATAAGTATCTGAGCGCAGCATTTCATCAAAGGTCGCTCTGTAGTTTTCGACCGGTACGGGAGCGTTGACCGCGTCGGTGTGATAAAACGTATCGACATAGTGCCGATACAGCTCCCAGTCATTTTTCGTGATTCTTCTGAACATAATTCTGCCTTTCTATACGTATCATTCCGCAAAGCTCAGCCTGTCCTGCAAACGAAACAGGCGGATCGCGTTGCGGTACATGATATTGTCATAATCCTGCGGGCTGACGACCGCGCGGAACTCGTTGAAGTATTCTTGATACAGCGAACGGTCGCCCGTCTTGTTGTGCAGATAGGTATCGGGGCCGTCGATAGGACTGTCGGAGCCGAACAGGATCTTGCCGCTCCCCCACTTTTCTATCGCCTTGAGCGTGCTTTTCACCGGCACCCAGGTGGTATCTCCGTAGAGGTTATCCGCCCTGCCGAGCAGCTCGATCGCCTCGCTGTTGTCCGTACCCAGATCCATATGCACCATCACAAAGTCGATATCGGGATGACGGACAGCGGCGTTGTACAGATGGATGCTCCTCGCTTCTTCACAGCCTCCGGTATGGGATACGACGGGCAAACGATACCTGCGCGCGATCTCATAAACAGGCTCGACGGACGGGTCATCCGGCGCGACACGCGAATGATACGGATGGAACTTGATCCCGTACACAAGATCGCGGTGCTGCTCCAAAAGACGCACAAATTCCGCGTCCGGTTTCTCGTCATGGAGTTTCATCCACGGCATCACACCGATCCTCTCGGGATAGCGCAGCGCAAAGCTGAGCGTACGTCTGAAGCACTCGTTCTGCGGTATCTGATACGCGTCGGGGATTTTCTGACCGACATGGTCAAACTCCACCGCGTCGCCGTTGGACACCAGCGAGAAGTCGATCCCGTAACGCTCCATCGAGTAGATGACATCCTCGGGCTTCATCTCAAAATCCATGAATCTTCCGATATGCACATGTGTATCGATAATCATAGTATCACCCGGATCATTGTACCACAAAGCCGACCGGGTTGCAAATAATTATGACAAATCCGCCGCAAAAACATAGTATGTAATGCAGTCCGTAAATATGCGGATGAATATAAAGAAGGAGAATCATCCATGGATCACAAAACCGTCATGAACGCTTACGGCATCTCTCCCCTGCCGAAAGATACCGTAGAAGCGATGGCTTATGTTCCGTTCCAGCCTTATTCGCCCGAGATGTGCAAGTCGGCGCTCGGCTATGAGAACGGCACGATGTTCAAAGCGCTCCACAAACCTTTCTACGGCAGCGCATGCGGAGGGAAAGACGATGACTGAGCGCGATATGTTACTGAAAAAGATCGGCGCCTGCAAGTTCGCCGTTGTCGATATCGATCTGTTTCTCGACACCCATCCGGGCGACAGCGAAATGCTGAGAAAGCGTGAAGACTATCTCAAGCAGCTCACACCGATGGTCAAAGAATTTGAAGAAAAGTTCGGTCCTTTATCAAAGGACGATACCGCAAACAACACATGGGCATGGGTCAAAGACCCGTGGCCGTGGGATACGGAGGGTTAAACGATGTTTGTCTACGAAAAGCAGCTGCAATATCCTGTCAGGATCAAAAACCCCAACCCCGCCCTCGCCAAGATCATCATCACCCAGTATGGGGGTCCCGACGGCGAGCTCGGCGCGTCTATGCGCTATCTGGCACAGCGTTTCTCGATGCCGCTGCCGGAGCTGAAAGCGACCTTGACCGATATCGGTACCGAGGAGCTGAACCATCTGGAGATGGTGGGAACGATCGTCTATCAGCTGACGCGTAACCTCAGCGAGGAAGAGATCAAGAAAGCGGGTATGGACGCCTACTTTGTCGATCATACCACCGGCATCTATCCCGCGTCTGCTGCAGGCGTACCGTTCGACGCCTTCGCGATCGCCAGCAAGGGCGATCCGATCACCGACCTGCATGAGAGCTTGGCGGCAGAGCAAAAGGCGAGAACTACCTATGACAACATCCTGCGTTTTTGTGACGATCCCGACGTCATCGACCCTATCCGCTTCCTAAGAGCGCGAGAGGTCGTCCACTACCAGCGCTTCGGCGAGAATCTGAGGCTTCTGACAGATAAACTGAACAGCAAGAATTTCTATGCGTTCAACCCGAGCTTTGACGTCAAATGCTTCAAAAAGAGCAAGTTCCAAAATAAATGATCGCCGTAGGATCTTTTCGGTTCACACCGAAATATCCGTTATGAAAAAACAAAGCGCCGTAAAGCTCGAGGCAAATGACCTCACAGCTTCACGGCGCTGTCTTTTCATACTAAGTAGCAATAAAAAGCTTTAATCAGATATTAGCGGAGAATTTCGCAGGCAGGCTTGAGGTGTTGTCCAAATCTTTGATTTGGCTAACAACACCCATGCAACAACACTCCAAGAGCGAAGCGATTGGCTTAGTGTCACTGCTGCCGCCTGTCACTTCCGGGGTCCCTACAACACCTCGCGTTATGGGGAGAGGAGGAGCCGCGACACGAGGTCAAGGCATACCAACCGGAGAGTAGCCTTCAGAGTGCAGCGAGCGACGACGAAACGCAGTTATGCGGAATTCTCCGCAATAGATATTAAAGTGTTTTATTGCTACTTAGTATAACTATACTTTTTCGACACATTCAAAGGGGCAGACCGAAGTCTGCCCCCGCATTTTAATTAGTCATTCGTATAAACAGTGTTGTTCAAACGAGTTTCATCAGTTATTCCAGCCGGTTACGATGTAGTGACCCTGATCGTTCTGGGTACCATCCATCCAGTAGCCGTCATAGCTGAAATCGGTAATATCCTCGGTCTGAGAGCCGTTGCCGTTGTGAACAACGATACCGACAGCACCCTCGGGAACATAGCATCTGAACTGAGTCTCGCCATAATCATTAGTGACGGTCTCAGCCTGAGTAGTGCCGGGCCACTCGCCGCCGATCGCGTTACCGTCAGCGTCCCAAGCATATACATATGCGGTGCCCCAGCCGAAATTATCTGTCAACAGGAAGGAACCGGTGCTTTCACCGCCGCCCTGCTGGCCGCCACCACCGCCGGACTCGCCGCTGATGTCGTAGAAGCCAACTTCATAGTGACCTTGCGCGTCAGTGGTATCCAGCATGTAAACGCCGGTGGAACCGGTAAAGTCGACGTCGATCGTCTGAGCCGTACCGTCGGTGATGATGTACTTATCCATACCCTCGGGAAGATCGAAGGTGTAGCGGTTCTCGCCGTATTCGTTCGTATCGAGATAGGTCATCGGTACGCCGGGCCATGCAACAGGACCTTCGGAGCCGCTCGCCCAGTAATAGATATTGACGGACTGGAAGCCCTTGTTGTTGGAGAAGATGATGGTTCTGCCATTATCGTCTTCTCCGCCACCGCCGCCGGTGTTGGGATCAAGCTGGCTGAGAGCAGCGTAAGCTGCGGTACAAGCCTCATAGCCTGCGTCGATCACATCTGCGGACGAAGAGGGATTCATGGTTGCGGTACGATAGCCGCTCAGCGCTGCGGAAGCGTTCTGATAAGCAGCTTCGCTTGCAAATTTAGTGGAATCATACTTAGCGAACAGAGAGTTCAGCGCATTGTAAGCGGAGAGGAATTCGCTGTAGGTATATTTACCGGAAGGACCGTCGCCGACGTACTTGCCGACATAGGTTCCGGAAACTCTCATATCACACAGATAGCGCATGATATAGGTAACGTCGATCGCGTCGATCTCTTTATCTTGGTTGACGTCCGCAACCGTTTTTTGATCGTCGCTCAGCGTGATCATACCGACCAAATATCTCTGCAGAACGGTGACGTCCATAACGGTGTTGACGCCGTCGAGATCGAGGTCGCCGTAGAGGAGCTTGTCGCCGTGCTGCGTCTCACCTGTGTAGAGATATACGACATTCAGAACGCCGGGCTGATAGAAACCGGAAGCCAGCGCCGGAGCGATGTAATCGCGGTTGAGAGAGGTGTTGGGAGAGGTGGTGTAGACCTGGTTAGAGCTAACGTTGGTATAGTCTTTTACCTCATCCGCGGCAACTCTTTCGCCGGTCGCGAGATCGATGTGAGAGGTAACGATCGTGCAGTTGAAGCTGACGACGTTGTCCTTGATCCAAGCTTCGCCGGATACTTCGTAACCGGGTTCGCCTTGATCGGGAACCTGCGCGTTAGCGTTGGTGTTGTGGAACATGACGTAGCACGCTGCGGTGGGAACGGTAACGACGACCCACTTGGAATCGGACTGATCGGGATCATCCTTCATCGCGCTTGCGTCTCTTCTGCCCTGGTTAGCCCATGCGCCGAGAGCCTCGTTGCCCTGGTCGTCATAAGCGTAGCAGTTGACCCATGACCAGGACTTGGAATTGTAATAATGTACGATCGTGCTGGTGTTGGTCAGAGCGTTGTAATAGAAGTTGAAGGTAGCGGGATTTGCCGCCTCGAAAGTACCGATGGTATCCTTCGGGAACTTAGCCATATCGAGCTGATAACCCTGGACACGGGTCGCGGGGATCGAGTACTCGGCGCCGTCCTTGAGGCGATACTTCATCGGCGTCTTGACAGCTTCGCCGCTGGTGGAATCGAGGAAGTTAACGGTCAGATAAGCCGAACCGATATTTCTGGTGTAGTAGTACTTGACGGTGATGTCCTGACCTGCCGCAGCAGCGCCGAAAGTCGCGTTGCCGGCCGCGGTGGATTCAGCCTTATCAAAGTCATGGTCGAACAGGATGGAAAGATCCTGAGAAGCACGCCATGTCTGACCTTCCTTATACTTAGCGGTCTGGGTAGCGACCTTGGTATAAGAGCCGGAAGCATCATCACGGGTGTAATGCTCTACGGTCAAAGAAGCGGTGCCCGGAGTAGGCTGGGTATAGTTGCCGAAGCTAGCGGAATCAACGAGGACGACGCTGCTCCAAGCGGGAACGCTGTAGGAACCGGAAGCGGTACCCAGAGAAGTAGTGCCCGCCTTGGTGCCGTTCGCGACAACGGTCCACGAACCGCTGCAGGTGATGCTCTTCGCGGAAGCGGAGTTGTTCAGCGCGACGATGACCTTGTTCCACTCGCCGGACTTGTTGTTGGTGATCTGCCAAGCGGTGCAGCCGGAAACGGTGGAAACAGCGTTCGCTGTAGTGTCGCCGAAAGCGGAAACAGCCTTGCGGATCGCGATAAGACCCGCGTAATAATCTGCAACCTCAGCATACTTGGAAGCACGGTTCCAGTTGAGAGCGTTCATGTTGTCGGGTGTACGATAGGAGTTCTGGTCGCCGTACTTGGTGCGGCAGAACTCGGTACCCGCTACGGTGAACGGAATACCCTGGGCGGTCAGAGCGGAGGTCAGACCTAACTTCATCTGACCGAGTACCTGCGCGCTGGGATTATCAACGATATTCTTGTTGGTGTTATACAGAGTGGGATCGTCCTTCGCGGTCTTGAAGCCGGAGGTCTTGTTCGCCGCCAGGATCTTATCAAAGAGGGTCCAGTTATCATGGTTGTCGGTGTACTGGATCATCTGCTCGGGCTTAGCGCCGCTGAAATCGGAAGCAGTACCGCCGGCAGCCTTCAGGATCTCGGTAGCGGCGCCGCCGTTGAGGAAGCCGGTACCGGTAGCGGTCTCATGGCTGCCCTTCAGAGCGTCGGAGTAACCCTCGTTGAACGCGCCGACTCTGGTGAGCTGGTTCATGGTGCTCTTGCTTACAGCCAGAGAAGAAGAGATACCGTTGTCGGAACCGCCGGACCAAGGCTCGCCGTACATCATGATACGGGTATCGATCTTATCCAGAGCGGTACGCCATGCCTTGACAGAAGCGAGGTCGTGACAGCCCATCAAGTCGAAACGGAAACCGTCGACATGGTACTCTTGAGCCCAGTATACCAGAGAATCCTGAACATACTTACGGGTCATGACCTTCTCGGTAGAGAGAACGTTGCCCAGACCCGAACCGTTGTTATAGGTATTGGCATTCATATCGGACATACGATAGAAGTATTTCGGAACGGTCTTAGAGAACGGAGAGCCCTCGCGGACGAAGGTGTGGTTGTAGACAACGTCCATGACTACGGCGATACCGCGGTCATGCAGCGCCTGAACCAGCATCTTGAATTCCTTGATACGGGTGTTACCGTCATAGGGATCGGAAGAATAGGAACCCTCGGGAACGTTATAGTTCTTGGGATCGTAACCCCAGTTGTGGTTAACGCGCGCGTCGGTCTCGTCGATGGAAGCAAAGTCCTCGATCGGCATCAGCTGTACACAGTTGACGTTGTGCTCTACGAGATAGTCTACGCAGGAAGCGATCTTGCCCTCGCCGTTGACGGTGGTGTTGCCCTCGGTGAACGCGAGGTACTTACCGCGGTTCGCTTCACTTACGCCGGAGGAAACGTCGATCGAGAAATCACGAACATGGATCTCCCAAACAACAGCCTCACCGGGGTTGTCAAACAGAACGTGGTTGTCCTGATCCCAGCCTGCGGGATCGGTAGAATCCAGATCGCAGACCATGGAACGGTCGCCATTCGCGCCGACAGCCTTCGCATAGGGGTCAACAGTCTCGTTGACAGTGCCGTTGCGATCAACGAGATAGGTGTAATAGGTGTTTTTCAGATCGCCGGATTTTGTCAGCGTCCAGATACCGGTCGTGCTGTTATAGGTCATCGGATCGGTGCCGAGTACGGCAGCGCCCGACTCAGCGTCGGTACCGGTGGTAAACATCTTAACCATAACAGAGGTCGCTTCGGGAGCCCATACCTTAAAGGTAGTAGCGCTCGGCGTATAGGTAACGCCAAGTCCGCTCTCGTTCGCAGCCTGCTGCGCATAGCTCTCCAGGTAACTCTGGTTTGCAGCGCCGGTGCCGGCGAAGTCAGCCTCAGCGGCAGAAGCCGCTACGGTGAACATCGACAGCATCATGATGACAGCCAGAGCCACGGAGATAAACCTACGAATTTTCATGTAATCCTCTCCTTTAGAATAAATACGTACTATGGAACAGCATACTATTCCAATTAAATTCATTATATCATAACATCTAAAATAAATAAATGAAAAAGTCATGATTTTAAGATGATGAATTGCACAATCTTTTTGACGATTATTTGTTGATATTGACAATGCAATACCTTTTTTGCACAAAAAAGCGGGGCTGTCAATTCTCAACAGCCCTCAGCAAATATCAACACTATACATTATATATGTATATTTGGAAACCCGACCCCGAATCCTGTACCCAGCGTGATACACGCCGCGTTCTCGACGTCGGAGAAATACAGCGCCGAAGCGGTGCTGTCATGCACCAGCCTGACCTTGACCCTACGATGCAGCTCACCCGAGAGGTCCTCTTCCAAGATTCTCGCGTAATCGACGTCGATCTCACAGAGCTTCGCGTAACCGCCGCGCTCGGCGTTCAGCCTGCCGCTGTGGGTATAATTCGCGATACTGAAAAGGATCGTATCGCTCAGCTCCTCACTCTGTGACAGTTCTCTGTACGACGCAGCCGTTACGCCGACGATATGTCGGTGCAGCTCGATCGCCGTATGCAGCTTTTCATCGTCGTCATCAAATCTGCTCTGCATATACAGCGAAGGCAGGCTTTCCATCGGGGTAAATCCCGCGATCTCCCCCGCCCTTTTCCGGACGAGCGCTCGTTTGATGCCCGTATGCCCCATATCCAGTACCAACGCCGAGGTATCATCCTCCATCAACCGCTGTGCAAGCCCCATCACACCGAGGTACCTGCCGTTGTCAAAGAGCATGATATGATAAGGCTTCACGCCCGCCAGATCAAACACGGCGTGGATATACTCCTTGAACCGTCTGCCGAGCATGGAGCTTGCCAAGCCTCCGGTCAGAACGATCGTTTCGATCTCCTGCCAGAACTCCCAGCAGGCATCGTCCCAATCGTCACGAGCGGCGCGGTTTTCAGGCAAAGCGGTCTTGAGCATCAGAAACAACAGTCCCAGCCGCATGCCGAACTTTTTGGTCACACGCTGCGCCATCTGTCTGAGCCGCGCGTCATCCGACTCCAGTCCCTGCGACAGGATCTTCGGAAGCTCCGCGTCGGATATTCCCGAAAGATCGATATTATACCGTTTCGAGGTACGGCGGATCTCCTCCACGATGACAGGCGTCGAAAAAGCATCGACAAAAGCCTTTCCCTCGATCTCGTCGTCAACGCCGTACAAAGGGAGCTTCGCGATCACCGCGCGGTTGAGCGAACAGCGGGCGGTCAGATATTCGGTTTGATCAACGTCCGAAACGGACAAAAAAGGATTTTTCATCCTATATCCTCCCGAAGTCAGCTTGGCGATCCATACCTCTATTGTAAGAAATCATAGCATATTTGCGTTTGGTTCACAAGAAAAATTTTACAAAAGATTTGAACCGCAGCGGATTTCGTTACAAAATCTCGGACTATTCGTCGAATTCTGTAACGTTCATTACACTTTTGTTGAAAATCTTGCACAACTCGATTTCTTGTGATATATTTACACAAGAAAGGGTTAAAACATCACACAAGGAAGAACACACAAATGCAATATCGGTTATTTGAGGAAACGAAATTCCTCGAAGACTGCGGGTATTACCGCACCTACGGAATCTCGGCTGTTGAACGCGGTCAGACAGCCTGCGCCATAGAGGATATTTCATCGGACAAGTATAAGATCGAGCAACTCGCGAAAAAATTCAATGAGGAAAAATTAGAGCTGCGGCATTTTGAACAGGCGGTCGAGGATTTTCTATACGACTTTGAAACGTAATCTCTATCGGCTATAGCAATCTATCTGAAAATATGATATGATAAGCACATCTCTTTAAGGCGGTGTGCTTATGTTATGTGATCTTTGCCCGAGGAACTGTCGGACCGAGCGAAGTGAAGAACGTTTCGGCTACTGCGGTGTCGGCAAGCTGCCGAAGATCGCGCGCTCAGCCCTGCATTTCGATGAAGAGCCGCCCGTCAGCGGTACCCGCGGCGCGGGTACGATCTTCTTCTGCGGCTGCAACCTGCGCTGTGTCTTTTGCCAAAATTACGACATCTCTACGCGCGATATCGGCAAGGTCATCACGCCCTATCAGCTCAGCGAAGAATACAGGAAGCTCGAAGCGATGGGCGCGCAGAACATCGAGTTCGTCACCCCGTCCCATTATGTCGACGCGATCCTTGAGAGCCTCTCCTATTATCATCCACAGCTGCCGCTCATATGGAACAGCTCGGGCTACGATAAGGTCGAAACGCTCAAGAGCCTCGACGGCGTCATCGACATCTACCTGCCCGACTTCAAATACAGCGACAACGCACTCGCTAAACGCCTTTCGAACTGCTCCGACTATGTCGAGGCAGCGACGGCTGCGATCAATGAAATGCTCCGTCAGCAGCCCGAGACGGTCATCGAGGACGGCGTTATGAAGCGCGGGGTCATCATTCGTCACCTCGTCCTCCCCTCTCATGTCAAGAACAGTATAGGTGTATTGGAGATCATTAAAGAGAGATTCGGCACGCGTGCCGCCGTCAGCCTGATGGCGCAGTATATGCCCGCCGGAAAAGCGGCGGACTATCCCGAGATCAATCGGCGTCTGACCAAGCGCGAATATCAAAAGGCGCTCGATCAGCTATATGATCTCGGTCTGGACGGCTTCGCGCAGGAGCTGGACAGCTCAGATAAAAAATATGTGCCCGAGTGGGACTTCTGTAATTGATAATTGAAAGTTGAAAAGTGATAACTAATTGGGTGCGGGCAGATCCCGCCATTCACTTACCACTTTCCACTTTCCACTTTCCACTTTCCATTTTCAACTAAAAAAGCACTGCCGAAGCAGTGCTTTTCGTTTGCGTCATGTTGCTATTTTGCAAAGCCAACAGCGCGGGATTCGCGAATGATGTTGACCTTGATCTGACCCGGATACTCAAGCTCTTCCTCGATCTTCTTGCAGATGTCGCGCGCCAGAGCGGGCATCGCGTCATCCTTGACCTGCTCGGGCTTGACCATGATACGGATCTCGCGACCTGCCTGGATCGCGTAAGAGGTTTCCACGCCCTTGAAGGAGGACGCGACCTCTTCGAGCTTCTGCAGACGCTTGATGTAATTCTCGAGGTTCTCCCTGCGAGCGCCGGGACGCGCCGCAGAGATCGCGTCAGCCGCCTGAACGATGCAAGCGACGACCGTCTTTGCTTCTACATCGCCGTGGTGAGCGTGGATCGCGTGTACGACCGCGTCGCTCTCCTTATACTTACGGGCGATATCAACGCCGATCTCTACGTGGCTGCCTTCGATCTCGTGGTCGAGCGCCTTACCGATATCGTGCAGAAGACCCGCGCGCTTGGCGACTGTCGGATCCAGCCCGAGCTCGGACGCGATCATACCGGAGATATAGCACACCTCGAGAGAATGGTTGAGGACGTTCTGACCGTAGCTGGTACGGTATTTCAGACGACCCAGGATCTTGACCAGCTCCGGATGCAGTCCGTGGACGCCTGCGTCGAGGACGGCGCGTTCACCCGCCTGCTTGATGCTGGCTTCAACCTCTTTTCTCGCCTTCTCGACCATCTCCTCTACCCTTGCGGGGTGGATACGGCCGTCGGAGATGAGCTTCTCCAGCGCGACGCGGGCGATCTCGCGGCGAACCGGCTCAAAGCAGGAGATCGTGATCGCCTCAGGCGTATCGTCGATGATCAGATCACAGCCTGTCATCGTCTCGATCGCGCGGATGTTACGACCCTCGCGTCCGATGATACGACCCTTCATCTCATCGTTCGGCAGCGCGACGACCGATACGGTTGCCTCGGCGACCTGGTCGGCTGCGCAGCGCTGGATCGCGAGAGAGATGATGTTGCGGGCACGCTTGTCGGACTCGTCCTTGAGCTGCTGCTCATACTCCATGATCTTCAGAGATTTCTCTCTGCCCAGCTCACCTTCGAGCTGGTCGAGCAGATAGGCCTTCGCCTGATCTACGGTGTAGCCCGAGATCCTCTCGAGCATCTCAAATTGACTCTTCTTGATGGTTTCCGCCTCGGCGAGTCGACCCTCGGCTTCTTTGATCTTCTTGTTGACTCTGTCCTCTTTCTTCTCGACATTATCGAGCTTGCGGTCAAGAGTCTCTTCTTTTTGCTGGATACGGCGCTCCTGGCGCTGTACCTCCTTGCGGCGGTCGGCGATCTCCTTCTCGCTCTCATTCCTAAGGCGATGGACCTCGTCCTTACCCTCAAGGATAGCTTCCTTCTTCTTTGCTTCAGCTGTCTTCATCGCATCGGTCACGATGCGCTTCGCTTCCTGCTCCGCGCTGCCGATCTCCGCCTCAGCGACCTTCTTGCGATAAGCAGAGCCGACCGCTATACCGATCGCAGCGCCGATGATCAGAGCCACAACGATGAGAATGATAGCTAAAACAACATTCATACTTGACACCTCCTTGATTTGATTCTTCCTGATCAAACTCAACTCACGGTGCCGTTACTCAGATATTCAGTTTTGTATCACCAAATGTCAAAAGACATGAATCTGTAAATCCGCATACTGCGGCGCAAATAAATGCGTAGGAAAATGGTAATAAATGGAAAATATCTATATATAACGGCTCTCTAAGAGAGTCTAATGAAAAAGGGATGAACACCATGCGGTCAACACGGGTTCGCGGAATGACACAGACAGATATACTTCTACCTCTATCATACCTTGTACTATGATAATATATCGTTATAAAAATGTCAAGAGAAAATCCGCTTTTATTCTCATGAAGAATAATCATTTTTCTGAAAGAAAGCTGTGTAGTATTACTCGTCCGAATCGTCAAATCGACGAAAAGAACAGCCGATATTTGTACATAAATACCGAAAATAAAACAATTCCTTGTCTACAATGCCCACGCAATAGTCATTTTTTATAAAAAATGCACTAAAAATTTGGAGTTTAATTTCTGCTTTTACTTGAAATTGTCAAAAATGTCTGCTATTATATGGTTGTATATTTATGTACTAACCATATTTATGTACGAATTCTTTTGATAAAAGGAGAGTCAGATTATGAACTATGTTTTAAACGACGAGAGATTCCCTCTGGATCTGTTCCACGGCGGCGACGCGGTGCGCATCTATGATTTCTTAGGCGCCCACGACTACTGGATGGACGGCGTTCAGGGCACGATGTTCCGCGTATGGGCGCCTAACGCGCTGAGCGTATCCGTGGTCGGCGACTTCAACGGCTGGGATCAGATGGCTAACCACATGCACAAAATTTCCGAAGGCGGCGTTTGGGAAGTTTGGATCCCGAACCTCGGCGAGACGGCGATCTATAAGTATTGTGTAGAGACCCCTTGGTTTGAGAAGATCTTAAAGTCCGATCCCTTCGCTTTCCATACCCAGACCCGCCCCGACAACGCTTCCATCATCTATAACTACAACAAGTATCAGTGGAACGACGAGGCGTGGTACGAGTACAAGATGGAGCACAACCACTTTGAGAATCCGCTGAACATCTATGAGGTTCACGCGGGCTCCTGGAGAAAGTATGCCGACGGCAACACCTTCGACTACAACAAGCTCGCCGACGAGCTGATCCCCTACGTCAAGGAGATGGGTTACACCCACATCGAGTTCATGCCGATGACCGAGTATCCGTTCGACGGCTCCTGGGGTTATCAGGTAACCGGTTACTATGCTCCCACCTCCCGCTACGGTTCTCCCGATATGTTCATGCACTTCATCGACCAGTGCCACCAGGAAGGCATCGGCGTTATCCTCGACTGGGTACCCGCTCACTTCCCCAAGGACGCCCACGGTCTGGGACGCTTTGACGGCATCCACTGCTATGAGTATGAGGACAGCCGCAAGGGCGAGCACAAGGAATGGGGCACCTATGTATTTGACTACGCGCGTTACGAAGTCATCTCCTTCCTCGTCTCCTCCGCGATGTTCTGGCTCGATAAGTACCACGTTGACGGTATCCGCGTTGACGCTGTCGCTTCCATGCTGTACCTCGACTACAACCGCCGCGACGGCGAGTGGGTAGCCAACAAGTACGGCGGTCACGAGCACCTCGAGGCGGTCGAGTTCATCCAGAGACTGAACACCGCCGTTCACCTGCATCACCCGACCGTTATGATGATTGCTGAGGAATCCACCTCCTGGCCGATGGTATCCCGTCCCGTATCCGACGGCGGACTGGGCTTCGACTACAAGTGGAACATGGGCTGGATGAACGACATGCTCTCCTACATGTCCCTCGATCCGCTGTGGAGACCCTATCATCACAACTCTATCACCTTCTCCTTCCTCTATGCTTTCTCCGAGAACTTCCTGCTGCCGATCTCTCACGACGAGGTCGTCTACGGCAAGGGCTCGCTGATCAATAAAATGCCCGGCGACTATGACATGAAGTTTGCGGGCGTCCGCGTATTCATGTCCTATATGATGGCTCATCCCGGCAAGAAGCTCACCTTCATGGGCGCTGAGATCGGTCAGTTTGACGAGTGGAACTCCACCGAAGAGCTGCAGTGGGGCCTACTGGGATTTGAGAAGCACAAGAAGCTCAACGACTTCTTCCGCGCGCTCAACGAGTTCTATAAGAACAACCCCTGCATGTATGAAGTCGACTTCACATGGGAAGGCTTCAACTGGATCCACCACGATGACTATCAGCAGAGCGTTATCGCGTTCCGCCGCATCGACAAGGCAGGCAACAACGTCATCGTCGTCTGCAACTTCCAGCCCATGTACCGCGAGAACTACGGCATCGGCGTTCCCGAATGGGGCACCTACGCCGAGGTATTCAACTCCGACGACGAGCAGTGGGGCGGCACCGGCAAGTCTAACGGTTCCGAGATCCACACCGTCGACGAAGAAATGCACGGCTTTGAGCAGTCGATCTATCTCAACCTGCCTCCGATGAGCGCTCTGTACCTCAAGTGCGTCAGCAAAGAAAAGAGCCCCAAGGAGATCGCAGCAGAAGAGAAGGCCGCAAAGCGCAAAGAAGCCGCCAAGAAAGCCGCCGCTACCCGCGCCGCGAAGAAGGCGGCGAAGGGCGCCGACGCGAAGAAGGACGAAAAGCCCGCAGCCAAGAAAGCCGCCGCGAAAAAGCCTGCCGCTAAGAAAGCTCCCGCTAAAAAAGCGGCTAAAAAGGGCGATAAGAAAGACTGATCAGGTATCAAGCGTCATATTCCGGCTGAAAATCAGCCGAAGGCGATTATACCGATAAAGCAATAAATAAAAGCTAAGCCCCGAAGAGTCGGGGCTTAGCGTTGAATATGGAGGACACACATGGTACCTAAAAAAGAAGTAGTGGCGATGCTGCTTGCAGGCGGCCAAGGCTCTCGTCTCGGCGTTCTGACCAAGAAGATCGCAAAGCCCGCCGTGCCCTTCGGAGGTAAGTACAGGATCATCGACTTCCCTCTGTCGAACTGTATCAACTCCGGTATCGAGGCAGTCGGCGTACTGACCCAGTATCAGCCGCTGGAACTCAACGAATATGTCGGCAACGGTCAGCCGTGGGATCTCGACGGCATCCACTCCGGCGTGACCTGTCTGCAGCCTTACGAATCAAAGGAAGGCTCCGACTGGTACTCCGGCACCGCGAACGCGATCTACCAGAACATCGGCTTTGTCGACCGTTACGACCCCGACTACATCGTCGTTCTCTCCGGCGACCACATCTACAAGATGGACTACGCCGCCATGATCGAATACCACAAGGAAAAGAACGCCGCCTGCACCATCGCGGCGATGGACGTCCCGATGGAGGAAGCGTCCCGCTTCGGTATTCTGAACACGCATGAAGACAATTCCATCTATGAATTTGAAGAGAAACCCGAACATCCTAAGAGCACCAACGCTTCGATGGGCATCTACGTATTCAGCTGGAAAACCGTCAGAGAGTATCTGATCAAGGACGCCCAGAACCCCGATTCTCACAACGACTTCGGCAAGGACGTTCTGCCCTTGATGCTTAACTCCGGCGAGAAGATGGTCGCCTATCCCTTTGAGGGTTATTGGAAAGACGTCGGCACCATCGACAGCCTTTGGGAAGCAAACATGGATCTGCTCGATCCCAAGGTCCAGCTCGATCTAAGGAACATCTACTCCCGCAACCCGATGATGCCTCCGCATCACATCGGACCGACCGGTGAGATCCAGAACTCCATGGTTTCCGACGGCTGTAACATCGACGGCAAACTGGAATTCTCCATCATCTTCCCCGGCGTTGTCATCGAGGACGGCGCTCACGTAGAGTTTTCCATCATTGCGGAAAATACCACCATCGGCAGAAACGCAAAGGTCGGCGCTGCTCCCACAGAGCTTGAGAACCGTGACGACTGGGGCATCACCGTTATCGGCGACGGTCTCAAGATCGGCGAGGGCGTGACCGTTCCCTGCAAAGCGATGGTAGATCAGGATATGGAGGTGTAAGCATGGCTACTAACAGAGTATTAGGTCTGATTTTTGCGAATACTAATGAAAAGAACCTGCCCGAGCTTACCGCTTACCGCACCACCGGCTCCGTTCCTTTCGGCGGCAAGTATCGTCTGATCGACTTCCCGCTTTCCAATATGTCCAACTCCGGTATCAACAATATCGGCATCGTAGCAAAGTCGAACTTCATGTCCTTGATGGATCATGTCGGCTCCGGCTCCGCGTGGGATCTCGCCCGCAGAAGAAGCGGTCTTTCGATCCTGCCCCCTTACGGCGAACACAGCTTTGCCTCTCTGGTCGAGACCATCTTCAACCTACACGGCTATATCGAGCACGGCGACGAGGATTACATCCTCATCTCCCCCTCCGACTGTGTCCACAACATGGACTACAGCAAGGTGCTGCGCTTCGCAGAGAAGAATCACAGCGACATCACCTTTGTCTATACCAAGCGTGTCGTCAAAGAGATCACCGATGACTTCCGCTGTCTGTTAGACGTCGACGAAGACGGCAAGGTCACAAAGATCATGGCATCGCCCATCGACGACAGCGTCGCCAACCTCACGCTCGGCACCATTCTGATGAAAAAGACCGTTCTCATGGCGCTGGTACGCCAGGCGATGAGTGAGTCAAAATACAGCTTTGTCCGCGACGTTCTGCAAAAGTCCCTCGTTCGCCACAGAGTTTATGCCTATGAGCTCCAAGGCTACTGCGAGATCATCGGCTCCGTCAAAGAGTATTACGACGCGAACATGCGCTTGATGGATCGCGACACTCGCTACAGATTGTTCGACTATCGCCGTCCGATCTATACCAAGGTACGCGACGACGCTCCCTCTCGTTACGGACTGAACTCTAACGTCAAGGATTCTCTGATCGCGCAGGGCTGTGTCATCAACGGCGTCGTCGAGAATTCCATCATCTCTAAGGGCGTATACATCGGTCATGACGCGGTGATCAAAAACTGCATCATCATGCAGGACTGCATCATCGGCGACAAAGCTGAGCTGACCAACCTGGTAGTTGACAAGGACGTCAACGTCAGCCGCGGCTCCAAGCTGCAGGGCACCGTCAACTATCCGATGTACATCGCGAAACGTTCCATCGTATAACAATAGGAGGTATATAGATTATGAAAATACTTTACTGTGCAAGTGAAGCCAACCCGTTCGCGGGCAGCGGCGGTCTTGCAGACGTGGCAGGTTCTCTGCCCCATACCATATGCCGCAAAGGTCATGACTGCCGTATCGTCATGCCGCTGTACGGCACCATCCCCTATGAGCTGAAGTGTCAGATGAACTTCATCACCAACTTCACCGTTCCGGTCGCTTGGCGTCACCAGTACTGCGGTCTGTTCTGGGCTAGATGGAATGACTGCACCTACTACTTCATCGACAACGAGTATTACTTCAAGAGAGATAAGCTGTACGGCTTCTATGATGACGCTGAGAGATATGCTTTCTTCTCCCGCGCGATCCTCGAGATGCTCCCCTATATCGACTTCCATCCCGATCTCATCCACACCAACGACTGGCAGACAGCGCTGGTTCCCGTCTACTACTATCTCTTCTATAGTAAGAACCCGTGGTACTACAACATCAAATCCCTCTTCACCATCCACAACATCCAGTATCAAGGCAAGTACGGCTGGGAAGTCAACACCGAGTGCGTCGGTATTCCTCCCACAGAGACCAAGATCCTGGAGATGGACGGTAAACTGAACATGATGAAGGGCGCGATCTTCTGCTCCACCCGCGTCAACACCGTCTCCCCCACCTACGCGCTGGAGATCAAGGATCCCTGGTACAGCCACGGTCTGCACCACGCGCTGAACGCGAACCACTACAAGCTTTGCGGCATTCTCAACGGTATTGATAACGCGAGCTACGACCCCGCGACCGACTATCAGCTCTACTGTAACTACACGAAGGAAGATATGAGCGGCAAGGGCGAATGTAAGCGCCGCCTGCAGGAGCGTCTGGGTCTCGAACAAAACTGGTCGATCCCGATCGTCGCGATGGTCACCCGTATGGTCGCCCACAAGGGTCTCGATCTTGTCCGCGGCGGTCTTCCTGATCTGCTGAACAACAACAATATGCAGTTCGTCATTCTCGGATCCGGCGATGAGGAGTATGAGAACTTCTTCCGCGATATGCAGTGGTTCTATCCGGGCCGCGTCGTCACCTGCCACGGATTCGTTCCCGAGCTTGCCCGTAAGATCTATTCGGGCGCCGATATCTTCCTCATGCCCTCTAAGCAGGAGCCCTGCGGTCTGTCCCAGATGATCGCGCTGCGCTACGGCACCATCCCGGTCGTCCGCGAGGTCGGCGGCTTGAAGGACAGCGTCTTTGACAGCGCTGATAACTATGGCAACGGCTTCACCTTCCGCAACTATGATATCGCCGATATGTGCAACGCTGTTAAGCGCGCTCTCGCCGGTATCTACGATAACGAAGGCTGGCATCAGCTGATGTGGCGCGCGATGATGAGCGACAACAGCTGGGAGCGTTCCGCTCAAGACTACATCAACGTCTACGAAGACACCATGCATTGGCTCTGATCCGCGGCTTTTTATTCCGCCTATTAAAACGCATTATCTAACTATGTTGTCATCAACGGCGTGTCAAACGTAAACGTTGATTGAAACAATCAAACAACTATTTCAAACCACTAAAAACGGGGCTGTCGCATTAAGAAACGCGATAGCCCCCTGTTTCGTATTCAAATAGATAATCATACGTTCAATTTGCTTTCCAGATACTCCCTCACTTCAACAAGCGACGGCAGCACGACCTCGGCTTTCTCCTTGATCTCTTCGTCGGGCTGTAGGATATCCGGCACCATGATCGCATGCGCGCCCGCGGCATGGGCAGCACGAATACCGTTATAGCTGTCCTCGATGATATAGCAGGTTGCGGGATCGACGCCCAGCCTTTCGGCAGCGGTCAAAAAGATCTCGGGGTGCGGCTTACTATGACTGACCATATCGCCACAGACGATCTGATCGAAATACTCCGTCAGTCCCGCGTGACCCAGCGACTTGCGCACGCTGACCTCTCTGGTAGATGAAGCCAGTGCGATACGCGCGCCGGTTTCTTTCAGCCAATCGAAAAGCTCAAATACCCCGGGCTTGAGCTCATACTCGGTCTTGTTCAGCTCCTCCTGCACATCCTCGCGGTAGCTATCGTAGTCGAACTCGTGCCCAACATAGGAGAAAAATATCTCCTTTGTCTTTTGACGGGTCACGCCGATGCTGTCCATACAGGCGCGGTGTACAACGTCAAAGTCCTCCATCCCGTACTTAGGCGCAAGCTTCTTATAAGCGCCGACATACGCGCGCTCAGAATCAAAGATGACGCCGTCCATATCAAAAATCACGTTCATTCATATCACTTCCAATCCAGAATTCTGTAACAGTATACAGCAAAACCGATTATTTTTCAACTTTCTATTGACATTTTCTTTCCATGGGAGTAATATAATGTTATCATATGAACAGTTGCTCATATGTTCAAGCATTTAAACTATAGTCGGAGGCTCAGATGACACACGAAGATCATAAAGATATCGTCAACGAGATCAAAGAAAATATGCCCAACGCCGACACCCTGTTTGAATTAGCGGACTTTTTCAAGGTTTTCGGCGACTCTACCCGCATCCGCATCATGTGTGCGCTGTTCGAAAAGGAGCTAAGCGTCTGCTGTATCGCCGATATCGTCGGCATGGAGCAAAGCACCGTTTCCCACCAGCTCCGCGTCCTCAGGCAGGAAAACCTTGTCAAGGTACGCAGAGAGGGCAAACAGAGCTACTACTCCCTCGAGGATGAACACATCCAAAAGATCTTTGAGATGGGTCTCGAGCACATCTTGGAATGATACAGAAAGTGTGATACGATGAAACACGAATTTATACTGGAAGGTCTGCACTGCGCGAACTGTGCGGCAAAGATCGAAACAAAACTGGATAAGACCTATGATGAAGTCTTGTTCTCCTTCGCGACCTTGGAGCTGGAGATCCACAGCGACAAAGAGGATATCCGCAACGAGGTGCAGGCGATCGTCGACTCCATCGAGGACGGCGTGACGGTCGTGCCGAAAAGCGAACATGAGCATCATGAACACCACGACCATCACCACGAATGTCACGACGGCTGCTGCGGTCACGAGCATGAGCATGACCACGATCATCACCATCATGACCACGAGCAGGAACATCATCACGATCACGGGCATGAACATCATCACGAAAGCGGCGAGAGCAAGGTCAAGCTGATCCTGCTGATCATCGCGGCAGTATTCTTCGTCGCGGCGTTCATCCTGCATATCCTCGGAAAATTCGATCTCATCTGCAACATCCTCAGCATATGCTCGGCGATCCTTGCAGGCTATGACGTCGTGATCGAGGGCGTGAAGTCAGTATTCAAGCGCCGTATCGACGAAACCACCCTCATGACGGTCGCGGTCATCGCGGCGATGGTACTCGGCGAATTCGTCGAAGGCGCGGCGGTCATGGTGCTGTTCGGCATCGGCGAACTGCTCGAGGACAAAGCGGTTGAAAAATCCCGCCGCGATATCCGCAAGCTGGCGGACATCCGCCCCGATACCGCCTATCTGTATGAAAACGGCAAAAGCCGCGAGATCCGCGCCGAGGATGTCAAGATCGGCACGATCCTCGAGATACCGCCCCATACGCGCGTGCCGCTCGACGGCGTCATCACCGAGGGCAGCACCACGCTTGACACCTCTTCTCTGACCGGTGAATCCGCCCCGATGGACGCAAGCGTCGGCACAGAGCTGCTCAGTGGCATGATGAACAACGACAGCGCCGTCTATATGCGCACCACCAAGGCGTATGCCGACAGCGCGGCGACCCGTATCGTCAAGATGGTCGAGGAAAGCTCCAAGAACAAGGGCAACCACGAGAAGCTCATTACCCGCTTTGCGGCGGTCTACACCCCCGTCATGATCGGCTTAGCGGTGTTGATCGCCGTCATCCCCTCCCTCATCACCGGCGACTGGGCCGGCTGGATCCACAAAGCGCTCGTTTGTCTTGTCGCGTCATGCCCTTGCTCCATCGTCATTTCCGTACCCCTTTCCTACTATGCGGGAATCGGAGCGGCGAGCAAGGCAGGCGTGCTGATCAAAGGCGGAAGATATGTCGAAGCGCTGGCAAACACCAAGGCCTTTGCCTTTGACAAAACCGGTACGATCACCGATAACCAAATTTCTATAAAAGAAATAAGCGTTTCCGACGGCTATACCGCGGACGAGGTCATCGCCCTCGCTGCCGCCGCGGAAGCCCACTCCGCGCACCCCATCGCCAACGCCTTCCGCGATTACTGTGAAGCGCAGCATATTTCTATTGAAGAATTAAAAGAGCATCGGGAGATCAGCGGTCACGGCGTTGAGGCAAAGCGCGGCGATGATACGATCACTGTCTGCAAATCCACCGCGTCCCACGGCATTTCCGTACAGCTGAACGGCAAAGAGATCGGCTTCATCACGCTCTCCGAGCACATCCGACCCGAAGCGCCCGACGCGCTGAACTCTCTCAAACAGCTCGGTGTCGCCAACATCACCATGCTCTCCGGCGACAAAGAAGCTGCATGCAAGCGTGCCGCCGAGAGCCTTCCCATCGACAGCATCCACAGCGCCCTTCTCCCGGGCGACAAGGTCAAAACGGTCGAAAAGCTGATCCAAGACTACGGCTCCTGCGCCTTTGTCGGCGACGGCATCAACGACGCGCCCGTCCTCAGCCGCGCGACCTGCGGTATCGCGATGGGACTGGGTTCCGACGCCGCCATCGAATCCGCCGATATGGTGCTAAGCTCCGAGAACCTCTCTTCTCTCCCGAAGGCAGTCCGTATCGCCCGCCGCACCCTGTCCACCGTCAAGGCGAATATCACCTTCTCCCTCATCGTCAAAGCGGTCATCATCCTCCTGGCGATCCTGAACATCGCCCCGCTGTGGCTCGCGGTATTCTCCGATACAGGCGTGTGCCTCTTATGCGTCCTCAGCGCGGTTCGGCTGATCAAGAGCCGCATATAAGCATTGACATTCCTACCCTTTTGCGTTACGATTAAGGGTAGGAATTTTATTTGTAAGGAAATCAGTCAAATGAAGCAAACACAAACAGAAACTACCGTAAAACAACCCTACACCGTCGCGAACTCTCTGGTCAACTACTATCTTGCGATCATGTTCAGCTTCTTCCCCCTCTTTCTGACCGAGCAGTACGCCCACGCTCGTTTGGACAAGTACTGGTTCTACTTGATCACGACCGGTATTCTTGTCATCTCCGTCGGGATCTGCATGGCGCTGTCACACAACGAAGCAAAACGTGTGGGACAAAGCGTTCCGCTGATCAAGCCGCTGTCCGTCACCGACGTTCTCACGCTCTGCTTCCTCGGTTTCGCGGTGATCTCCACTGTCTTCTCCCCTTATCCGGCAGACGCTTTCCTCGGCACGGGAGGCAGAAACAACGGTTTGCTCCTGCTTTTGATGTACACCTTGATGTACTTCACCGTCACGCGCAACTACGTCTGCAAAGACTATGTCTTTATCATCTATCTGTCGGTTTCTGCGATCATCGCGCTCTTGACCGTACTGAACTTCTTCTACATCGACCCCTTAGGGATGCTTGAGGGCTATGACGAGGCGACGATCGCCGACTTCGGCTCCACCCTCGGGAACAAAAACATCATCGCGGCGTTTATGTGCGTCTATCTGCCCGTTTCGGTGATGACCTTTGTCGTGACCGAAAACAAGATCCTGCGTATTGTCAGCGGCGTCGCGATCGCGTTCGCCTATATGGGTCTGCTCAGCGCCGACTCAACCTCCGATATCCTCGGACTGTTCGTGATCCTGCCTGTTGCCGCGATCTTCTCGGCACGCCGTTTTGACTATCTCAGACGCTATATGCTCGCGATGACGATCCTGTTTCTCTCGGGAAAGCTCCTGCTGCTGTTCGCGACCGCGGTCGGCGATCACAACAAAGGCTTCGAGTTCATGCAACAGTTTTTGATCTACCACCCGCTGACCTTTGTCCCGATCGCGGTGTTCGGCTGTCTGTATCTGCTGATGCTCTTGATCGGCAGAAAGGGCGATGTGCGCTATCCCGCGAAAGCGGTACAGATCATCTTGATCATATTATTCTCTATCGGAATAATAGTTGCTGTCGGCTCATTCGTTTATTTCAGCTTCGTCGACACCAAAACCGACCTCGGCAACTTCAAAAAGCTTCTGCGCTTTGACGACTACTGGGGAACTCACCGCGGCTTTATGTGGCGGATCAGCTTCGAGGAATTCGGGAACTACAACTTCTTCCAAAAGCTCTTCGGCAAAGGTCCCGACACTGTCTATTTCGTGCTGCAACCCCATTTTGACGAACTGCTCAACCGTTTCGGCGACAGCTCCACCGACTGCGCCCACAACGAGTATATCAACTACCTTTTGACGCAGGGAGCGCTGGGGCTGACGGCATATCTCGGAGTGATGATCGCAGCGATCGTCCGCGGTCTGAAAGCCGCAAAGAAAAACCCGATGGCGCTGGCGTTCATCGCCGCGATGATCGGCTATCTGTCCCAGTCGGTCGTCAACCTCTACAACCCCATCGTCACACCCTTTTTATTCATCTTCCTCTCGCTCTCGGAAGCGATCAGCCGAAAAGAATCCGGACTTTAAGCATAAAAATGCTCACGACCTGACATCGTGAGCATTTCTTATACTTTTTTCTTCATCGCGTCCTTGAGGCTCTTGACCGTACCGTCGGGATAGGTGACGTCGACATTATCGAGCCGCTCCTTGACCTGTGCGCGAAAGCCTTTCAGATAGATCGCGTACAGCTCCTTCTGACGCTTTTGTTCTTCGTCGGTCAGCCCTTCTTCCCTTTTCTTCTTTGCCAAAGCGTTGATCTGAGCGAGCAGCTCCTGCATCTCCATCTCTCTCATCCTTTCTGACTGTCCAAATAATTCTGCAAAATGATGGATGCCGCTACGGCGTCCACTTTTTGTTTCCGTTTTTTGCCGTATACATTACCGGCGCTTAAGTACTGATGGGCGGTAATGGTCGTACCGCGCTCATCCTGCATGTGATGCGGCACCCCGGTACGCGCTGTCAGCTTTTCCGCAAGCTGTCTTGCGCGCTGAGCGCTTTCGCCCTCGGTACCGTCCATATTGCGCGGCAGTCCGACGACGATGATCTCCGCCTTGGTTTCCTTGACCTTTTCGGCGATCTTTTCGATCAGTTTTTCGTCGTTATGCTCGGTGATCACACACAGGGATGAAGCGAGAAATCCGCTTTTATCCGAGACGGCAAGCCCCGTCCGCGCGTGACCGAGATCGACAGATATCGCAATCATAACATTCTTCCTCTTATACTAATCCTTGATAAAAAATCGTATCAATAATAATGCAGCTCTACCGCGACGATACGGCTCTTTTCATGCGTATAGTAACTCGCGTTGGAGCTGTCGATGCTGTAATCGGGCAGGGTGTTGTTCACCGCGTTCAGATAGCCGAAGAAATACTGCGGGTATTCCGTGAAGAGCTGTGACACCGCCTTGTGATAATCAAGGGATTCTTCGATATAAAAGACGAAGTAATCCTCCTGCTTTTGAGCGCTTGTCAACAGCCCTACCTTAACGTCAGCGCCCTCATAATCCGCAAGATGCGGCGACTCTCTGTAATAATAGCCCATTTGCCGATCGTGACACTCCGGCACAAAGAGGTTCATCACGCTCGCGCTGTACTTACCCTCTTCACCGTTGATCTCACTGTCGCTTAGCTCATCGAACATCGGGGACAGCGTATGATCGCTGTAAAGCTCGTCATCGTTTATATTGAAGTAAAGATATCGCGCGTAGGGTTCTTCACGATCATTCCATGTCGCGTCCACGTTATACCAATTATCGCCGAGCTTCACGGAATTCCATATATGCATTTGATCGGAGCTCTCTCCCATCACACCGACGCAGTCGATCCCCAGCCCATTCATCAGCATTTGAAAGGATCTCGCGTAACCCTCGCACACAGTCAAACCGTTGACCAACGCTCCGTATACGGTATAGATATCGGGATCGTTGTTATCGAAGTCGATGGTATCAACGTTCCTGTCATATTCCAAATGATCGAGAAGATAGTCATGCACCAGCTTCTCGCGTTCATACTCCGACAATCCGTCGGGGACCGTCTGATAGAAGTCGTTTGCCGCCGCACGAACCGCGTTGACGCGCTGATCCACCTCTTCCGGCGAGTAGCTCGCGTAGAGCTGCACGATCGTGGTCTCATAGTCGCTGTAGTACCCCATCGTACCGGTCAGCCAAAAGATCTCGGGATGGTCGTCGGTCAGCGCCTTGACAACGGTGCGCACCTCAGCCTCTGACAGCGGATAGCCGTCCAGCTTAACCTGCGGCATCGGATAGCGGTCGGTGTCCGCATCCTTTTCTGACGAGATATCATAGCAGCTCTCACACAGCCGCTCATATAGGCTTTTTTCACCCTCGAGCGGCAGCGCGTCGTATGAATACGACGACTGTACCGGCTCATATCCTTTGCTGTAGCTCGCTTCATCCGGCACGACCTGCAGATACGAATCCAACGCTTCGGTCGGTCTTGACACCCTTGCTGTCGGCAGATAATCGAGCAGTGCGCAGGAGCCCAGCAGGATCGCCGTGACCACACACAGCCCGGCAAAAATGTGTTTCTTCATATATCGTTCCTTTATCGGTAGATCAACTCAAATACCAAAAGATTCCTCTCGGGATAATCATAGTATACCGCGTCGCTTTCGGCGTCGATCCGAACGCCATCCAGCGCTTCGTTCGCTTGGTCGATCGCCAAAAAATACGGCTGGCCTCCTTCAAAGAGCTTTTCTGTCGCTTGCTCCAAGG